>DAOUZG010000018.1 GCA_030665705.1 Deltaproteobacteria bacterium
CTCGCGGGCACTCAGCACGAGATGAGCCTCCTCTGGCTCGGTAGGCTACCCCGCGTAGATACGGGCCTGGGGACCTCGCTGTTACCGCGCGGGAGCCGCTCGCCCTGCCAGAGCTCAGGGAGAACCCCGGTAGGTCGAACCGCTCCGACCTACAGCAGCGCGTAGGCGACGAGGAAGAAGCTCGCGAGCCCCAGGACGTCGGCGGAGGTCGTGACGAGCGGTCCGGATGCGACGGCGGGATCGATCGAGATCCGGTGGAAGAAGAGCGGGATGAAGGTGCCCAGCGCCGCCGCAATGAGGATGGAGGTGAAGATCCCGAGTGCCACGACAACCGGGAAGCGTGGCTCGGCGTATCCGAGCAGGGTCGCGACGAGCCCGAGTCCCCCGGCGAAGGCGACCCCGAGGAGCAGGGCCGTGCCGATTTCGTACCGGGCAATCCTCCCCAGAGATGTCAGATCGATGCGGCCGGTGGCGAGCCCCCGCACAACGACCATCGCACACTGGTTCCCCACGTTCCCCCCCATTCCCAGAATGATGGGCATGAAGAACGCGAGCTTCACCCACTCTCGTAGCAGACCCTCGAACTGCCCCAGGATCGCCACCGCGACGAGCCCCCCGAAGAAGCTCGCGATGAGCCACGGGAAGCGGATCCAGGCGCCGCGCAACACCCCGGGGGAGCTCACCTCCTCGACGGTCGTCCCCGCCAGCTTGAGGATGTCCTCGGTCGCCTCCTCCCGTATGACGTCGATCACGTCGTCCACCGTGACGACCCCGGCAAGCTGGCTGTTCGGGTTCACGACGGGAACGGCCAGAAGATCGTAGCGGGCCACGATCCTCGCCACATCTTCCTGGTCGGTGTCGGCCGTCACGCGTACCGGGTCCGTCACCATGCAGTCGCGAAGCAGCGTGTAAGGCGGCTGCATGATGATCTGACGCAGCGAGAGAACGCCGACGAGGTGGCTTCGGTCATCCACGACGTAGACGTAGAAGCTCGCCTCGGCCTCCCGCTGCAGCTGGAGGCGCTCGATCGCCTCTTTGACCGTGAGGTCTTCCGACAGGGCGAAGCAGTCGGTGGTCATGATCGCCCCGGCGGTGTCTTCCGGGTAGCCGAGGAGGCGCTCTACGTCCTCGGCGGACTCGCCCATGTGCTCGAGAACCTCGTCCGCGTGCTCCCGCGGCAACTCGCGGAGGATCAGAGCCGCGTCGTCCGGAGACATGTAGACCAGCAGACGCGCGGCGACGGCAGGGTCGACCCCGGCAAGCAGGTCCGAGCGCCCGGTGAACTCGAGCAACGACAGGACCTCGGCACGGATCTCGTCCGCGCTGATCAGGTCGAAGACCGACTTACGGTCCGCCGGCGTCAGACGGTCGAGAACGTGGGCGATGTCGGCGGGATGACTCTTGTCTAGGAACTTGCGCGCATGCCCCCATGCCCCGCGCCGCACGAGGCGAAGCAGGCTGTTCTGCAGCAGCGTCGCAGGTCGATCCTGCATGGGCACACCGAAATCAGGGGAATGGTCACGAACAATGGAGGCTGACCCAGGTTCGCCTTTCGGTCAACCTCCCGGCTCACCCCTCGGGCTCGTCCAGGAGCTGGAAGAGGTGATCGGGCCGATGCACGACGGCCGACTCCTCCGCAGCCTCCTGCCGACGCTCTCCCTCCAGCGGCTCCTCCGAGACCGCCTTCCAAACCCCGGCCAGCCCCGCGAGCGCGAGGAGCAACAGCGCCACGGCGGCCATGATCCGACGCGCGCGTGGCCGCACGCTCGCCGCGTCGCCGCCGGGCGGGTATCCCCCGACCCGTGCAGCGGCTTCGTCGGGATCCGCCCCGATAGCGTCCGCAAGTACGCGGGCCATTGCACGACTGTTGCCGTCCGGCGGAAGCTCCACGCGTCCCGCCTCGAGCGCCCAGATCCGTTCAGGTGGGATCCGCGTGCGAATGGCGACGAACTCAACCGAGACCTGCCGGAGCCGGCGTTCGCACGAAAACCAGACCCCGAAGGTAGCCTCCGGTTGCTCTGCGGATCGATCTATTCGATCACCCGCAGGTATTCCCGAGAACGCTCTCCCCACTGGCCGGCGCCCCCCCGCTCCGATGCGACCCGAAGGTGCTCCAGAGCCTTCTCCCGCTGGCCGAGTTTGATGTACGTCACGCCCAGTCGGAATCGCGTCTCCGCCTCCGCGTAAGCGAACAGCTCGGGCTGCCGGTCCTGCAGAATCTCCAGCACCTGCTCCAGGTGGGTCGCCGCTTCGACGTGTTGCCCCTTCTCGGAGAGGACGATCCCCAGGTTCAGGTGCGCCTGAAAGCTCCGTCTGTTCGTCCCGACGGCTTCTCGGAGGTGCTGCTCCGCGACCCCGACGTCTCCGGATTTGTACTCGGCCCAGGCGAGGTTGACAAGGGCACGCTCCGGCAGAAGGAAGGTCGGCTCTTCGAGCAGCAGACGGTTCTCCGCAATGGCCTCCTCGTAGCGCTCCTGCTCGATGTAGAGAGCTCCGAGGTTCAGGCGCGCGTCCAGCATCTCCGGGTCGTAGTAGAGCGCCTTTCGGAAGTGCTCCTCGGAAAGGCTCTCCTCACCCTTGCGGCGGTAGGCCTCGCCGATCCCGAAGTGGGCCTCCGCATCCTGGGGGTGCACCTTGATTGCGTGCCGGTACTCCCGGATCGCGAGCTCCATCTCCGCCCGCTGCAGGTGCATCGCGCCCAGGTCCCGATGGGCCCGGGACTGCCGGAGTTCCTGCTCGGTGACCGTGGCGCACGCCAGCAGGAGACCGAGGCCGATGTAACCGATGCCCCTCCCAATCGCTCTCATCCCACCCCCCCTTTAGAACATGACGAGGACTCGCCCAGCCGCGTCCTCGGGGCGCGACGGGTCCATGCTTTTTAGGACAACCGATACCTTGCCGAGGACCTTCCGCCCGGCTCGGCTCCCCGTCCGGGTTCCTGTCGACGTTCCGGTAAGCGTTCCTGTCTGGGTCCCCGTCCTATCTCTCGCGTCGGTAGGCTTGGGCTGCGGCTGACGTGGTTGAGGCCGACGCGCTTGAGCGGGCCGCGATGCCGCCCGCTCCTGGCTCGAGCGTTGCTTCGTCCGCTCCTGGGCCGGGGGCCCCTCTTGCCCTGTATCGGCAGGGCGTCGCGATGGCTGTTCGGGACGCGCCCGCGCCGCTGAATCGGTCCGGCGCTCCGCCTGCCGCGGCGGGCTCGCCTGCGAACGCCTCTCCCGCTCTCCGGCGTCGGCAGGGCGTTTCGCCTGCTGCGCTGGCTGCGTGCGTCGGGCCTGCTGTGGCCGGCTTGACCCCGAATGAGCCTTCTCGCGCGCCTGACTCGCGTCCGCGGCGTGCCGAGCCGCGGGCGGCGGGCTCGGGGTCCGAGCGGGCTCCGGCCGGGCCGATGGCTTCGGCGCTGCAGCTGGAGCCGAGCGCCGCGGCTGTTGCGGCGGGACGGAGGGCTCGGGCGGCTGCGCCCGGCTCGGGCGCGGCTGGGCTGCGGCTGGCTGCTGGGGTGCCTTGACGGCTCGGAACTCATCCCAGAGCCGGAGCCGAGCATCCTGCTCGTGCAGCTCGAGGCTCTGGAAATCCGGCGCATCCATCAGAAGGCCCAGGCTGTCAACAAAGCCGAGGGCCGACTCGACCGCGTGTCCGACATCCTCCTCGGAGAGGAGCGGATCGGAGTCGGCGTAGCGCTCGACCTCTCCTCGCTCGACGAACCGAACGAGGATCACGACCTGCCCCTTTCGCCCGTTCCAAACCCCAGCCAGGCCGGCACGGGCGCACTCGGGGCCCCGTCCCATGTCGACCTCGACATCTTGAAGGGAGAACGCCAGCGCTCGGATGAGATCCGCCCGAAGGGCGGTCGGACCGTCTCCTTGAGCGAACATCGGGTCTCCCCCCCACGCCCCGACTGAAGGGCGTACGTCTTCGGCGGTGTTATCGGCCGTTTGAGGGACGGACTTGACCCAGCGGGTCGTTCAGGGACGCGCAGCGAAGCGGCAACAGCCCTCAGAAACGGGTGAGGGCCCGGAACTCCTCGAAGCGCTGCTCCACCTCGTCCTGCGTCAGGTCCCGGAAGCGATCGAGACTGAAGCGTTCCACGCCAAACGAGGCCATCACCGAGCCGTAGATGATGGCGCGCCGAAGGGCCTCGGGCCCGCTCGAGCCCTCCCGGGCGAGCGCTCCGATCAGACCCCCGGCGAAGCTGTCCCCCGCCCCGGTGGGATCCTGGACCTGCTGGAGCGGGAAGGCGGGAGCCGAGAAGATCCCTTCCTCATCGAACAGCAGCGCTCCGCTCTCGCCCCGCTTGATGATGACGATGCGCGGCCCGCGTTCCCGGATCGCTTCCGCCGCCTTCACCAGGTTGCGGATCCCCGTGAGCTGGTGAGCTTCCTCATCGTTGATCACGATCGCATCGACCGCGGCTAGAGTGAGCTCCAACTCGCTCGCTTCGCTCTCGATCCAGAAGTTCATGGTGTCCATCGCAGTAAGAACGGGGGCCTCGGCTTGCTGGAGCACGTTGCGCTGGAGTGTCGGGTGGATGTTGGCGAGGAACACGTACACGGAGTCCCGAAAGTGGCGGGGAAGTTCCGGGCGGAACCCCTCGAACACACCGAGCTCGGTGTAGAGGGTTTCGCGTTCGTTGAGGTTTTCGAGGTAGCGTCCGCCCCAGCGGAACGTCGAACCTTCCGCGTGCACGATCCCCCCGAGGTCGATCCCGCGCGACTCGAGGAACTCCAGGTGCTCCCGCGGAAAGTCGGTGCCGACCACCCCGACCACACGGACGGGGGAGAAGTAGCGGGCCGCCACGGCGAAGTAGCACGCCGCGCCTCCCAGCACTCCCTGGACGCGGCCCGCCGGCGCCTCGACATCGTCGAGCGCCACCGAGCCGACGACCAGAACGCTCATCCGACCTACTTCGCGTCGGGAGCGGCCTGTCGGAGCGTCGCGCCGATGAGGGCCGGCGACTCGGCCACCGCAATCCCCGCGGCGTTCAGAGCCTTGATCTTCTCGTCCGCCGTGCCCTTTCCCCCGGAGATGATCGCGCCAGCATGCCCCATGCGCTTTCCGGGCGGTGCGGTGCGGCCCGCGATGAACGCGACCACCGGTTTCGTCATCTCCTTCCGAACGAGCTCGGCAGCCTCCTCCTCGGCGGTTCCGCCGATCTCCCCGATCAGCACCACCGCCTTCGTGCCCGCGTCCTGCTCGAACAGCGGCAGCAGGTCCACGAAGTTCATTCCCGGAATCGGGTCGCCACCGATCCCGATGCACGTGGACTGACCAAGTCCGAGACGGGTGAGCTGGTCCACCGCCTCATAGGTAAGGGTTCCGGATCGCGAGATGACGCCCACGGAGCCCGGCTTGAAGATGGAGTAGGGGGCAATGCCGATCCGAACACGCTCCGCCGGTGCGACGACCCCCGGGCAGTTGGGCCCGATGACCCGCGTCGGCGAACCACTGAGCGCCGTCTTCGCGCGGAGCATGTCGCGCACCGGGATCCCTTCGGTGATCACCACGACGAGGGAGATCCCGGCGTCGGCCGCCTCGAGGATCGCATCCGCCGCACCCGGCGGTGGGACGAAGACCACCGACGTGTTGGCACCGGTCTCCCGCACGGCCTCCTGGACCGTATTGAAGATCGGCACCCCGACGGCGCTCTGTCCCCCCTTGCCGGGGGTGACCCCTCCGACGACCTGCGTTCCGTATTCGAGGGAGAGACTCGCGTGAAGCTGACCGACGCGTCCCATCCCCTGTACCAGAAGCCGCGTGTCTTTCTTGATCAGGATGCTCATGATGCTGCCGCCGCGACCGCCCTCTCGGCAGCCTCCTGCATCCCCTCCGCAGAGGTGATGTTCAGGCCCGATTTCTTGAGTATCTCGCGCCCCTGCTCCGCGTTCGTCCCGTCGAGTCGGACCACGAGCGGGACCTTGACACCGACGGTCTTCGTCGCCTCGATGACCCCTTCCGCGATGACATCGCACAGCACGATGCCACCAAAAATGTTCACCAGAATCGCCTTGACGTTGGGATCCTCGAGGATCAGCCGGAACGCGTGGCTGACGCGCTCCGCATCGGCCGTGCCTCCCACGTCGAGGAAGTTCGCAGGCTCGCCCCCGCAGAGCTTGATGTTGTCCATCGTCGCCATGGCGAGCCCGGCACCGTTGACCATGCAGCCGATGTTCCCCTCCATCGAGACCCACGAGAGGTCGTACTCCTTCGCCTCTCGCTCTCGCGGGTCCTCTTCGTCCGGGTCCCTCAGATCCTGGATATCGGGATGTCGAAACAGACCGCTGTCATCGAAGTTCAGCTTGCAATCGAGCGGAACGACGCCGTCGCCCGACACCACTAACGGGTTGATCTCCACCAACGAGGCGTCTTTCTCGAGGAATATCCGGTAGAGCGCCCGCAGGAGCGGCACGAGGCTCCCCACCTGCTTGGCGCTCAGGTGAAGAGCGAACCCCAGGTTCCGGATCTGGTAGTCGCTGAGACCGACGAGCGGATCGACCTGGATCGTGAGGATCTTCTCGGGGCTCTTCGCAGCGACCACCTCGATCTCGACCCCCCCCTCCTCGGAGGCGAGGATCGCGATCGTCTCGGTCGCGCGATCGACGAGGAGCCCCAGGTAGAGCTCTCGGTCGATCGAGGTCGCGGCCTCGACGTAGACGCGCCGCACGAGCTTACCGGCCGCCCCGGTCTGTGGGGTCACGAGCTTCTGTCCGAGCATCCCCTTCGCCGCGTCGCGTGCCTCCTCGGGGGAGCCAACCAGCTTGATGCCGCCCCCCTTTCCGCGACCTCCGGCATGGACCTGCGCTTTGACAACGACCGGACCCCCGATCTCACGCGCCGCGCGCTCGGCCTCCTCCGGGGTCGTCGCCAAGCTCCCCTGAGGAACCTTCACGGCATACGCGCGTAAGAGTTCCTTCGCCTGATATTCGTGAACGTTCATGCGCGCCTCGAGCCGTTAGAGCTTGATGTCCGCGATCAAGCGCTGCACGTGCTCGACGCTCTTATCGAGCAGGGCTCGCTCGTCGGGTTCCAGGTCGAGCTCGAAGATCTTCTCGACCCCGCCCGCGCCGAGCAGGACCGGGACGCCCATGTAGATCCCGGAGATGCCGTACTCGCCGTCGAGGTACGCGGCACACGGGAGCACACGCTTCTGATCGAGGAGGATCGCCTCCGCCATCTCGACCGAGCCGTAGGCGGGCGAGACGAACGCGGATCCGGTCTTGAGCAGCGCCACGATTTCGGTCCCAGCGCCTCTCACGCGCTTCACGATCTCCTCGAGCGTTCCGGAATCCATCAGGTCCGTGAGCGGGATCCCACTCACGTTGGAGTAGCGGGGGAGCGGCACCATGGAGTCGCCGTGACCGCCGAGGACCATCGTTGTGACGTCCTGAACGGAGACCCCCAGAGACTCTGCGACGAAGAAGCGGAAGCGCGACGCGTCGAGTACGCCCGCCATCCCCACCACGCGCTCGCGCCGGAAGCCGGTCAGTTCCTTCGTCGCCCAGACCATGGCATCGAGCGGGTTGGCAACGACGATTATGATCGAGTTCGGGGACTGCTCGCGGATGTTCGTTGCTACGTCGCGGATGATCTTGATGTTTGCCGCGAGCAGGTCGTCCCGGCTCATCCCCGGCTTGCGGGGCAACCCGGACGTCACGATGTAGAGATCCGACCCGGCCGTGTCCTTCCAGTCGTTCGAGCCCACGATCCGGGTATCGGTGCTGGCAACGGGCGTGGCGTGGGCAATGTCGAGGGCCTTCCCCTGTGGCATTCCCTCGAGGATGTCGAGGAGCACCACATCGCCCAGCTGCTTCTCAGCGAGGAGCTGAGTCATGACGCCACCGATTTGTCCTCCGCCGATCAGAGAGATCTTCTTCCTAGCCATCGCGGTTTCCTCACTCCATGTTTAGGATGATCGTCGATCCGAGCTTCGTGCCGTCGTGGAGCGGTTGTGGAGCCGTTGTGGAGCGTTGTCCCCCCGATCATCACTCCCGACAGAAGGACGAAACTCGGGGTCACCTTTTCTCGACTTGCGTCCGTCGACGCTGCCGCCGAGCGTGGCCGAGTATACGGCCGCGCTCAGCGAGCGGCAATGTGGCAAATCTTCGCGCTTTCGCGGGGTTGCGGGGACTTGAAGTCATCGGCCGGCCCCCTCCAGTCGGCCCTGAGCCGCGAGCACCGCGGCTCTGAGCTCGTCGTAACTCCGAGTCACCGGGTACTGCGGGAACTCGGCAACCACGGTGTCGGGGGGCCGGAAGAGGATTCCCTCATCCGCCGCCGCGAGCATGGTGGTGTCGTTGTAGGAGTCCCCGGCGGCGATCACCGGAAAGTGCACGGCTCGGAGCGCGATCACCGAGGCCTGCTTCTGGTCGCGCATCCGGAGGCGGTAGTCCTCGATGCGTCCGTCGGGCGCCACGACCAGATTGTGACAGAACAGGGTCGGGTACCGAAGCTTCCGCATGAGCGGCCGCGCGAAGTCGTAGTAGGTGTCGGAGAGGATCACGACCTGGAACCGCTCGCGCAGCCAGTCCAGGAACTCGAGTGCCCCGTCGAGCGGCTCGAGCCCGTCGATCACCTCCGTGATCTGCGGCAGCCGCAGGTTGTGTCGGTCCAGCAGGTCGAGCCGGAAGCGCATGAGCTTGTCGTAATCCGGCTCATCACGGGTTGTTCGGCGAAGCTCCGGGATGCCGGTTCGTTCCGCGACGTTGATCCAGACCTCGGGAACGAGCACTCCCTCCAGATCCAGGCAGACAACGACCATCGAGTGCCTTACTCCGTCTTCGAGCGGCCCATGCATCTTCAAGCGGCCCACGCGCCGCCAGGCCGAGACCATACCAGATGACGCGTACGCAGTAGCGTGTCGGGTTGAGCTCCGGAGATGCCCGAGCCGAACGCGACGCCACCCCTAGAGCAGCACCGGCTCGGCGATCCCAACGCGGGTCTGGGCGCACCCGAAGACCCGACCCGGACGTGCGAGCGCGGACGTGCGAGGGCGCCAGGCCACCTACGCGGGCGCAGAGCCGCTCCGGACCCGTTGACAGGCCGTGGAAGCACTTGGTATCGTGGCCTATGTAAATGATTATCACTATCAATTATCTACTTCGGGCCATGCCTCCGCGGCCTTCTCCCGTTCGGGCTGGAGGCCAAAAATGAGAGCGAATTCAGCCCACTCCGCCGACTGTCGGTGCGTGTGCGGCAGCCTCAGCGCACGGATCCTCCCGCAGGGTGTGCAGCTCAAGTGCCGCCGGTGCAGGCGGATCCTGATCGTCCCCTGGACGGCGCGCTCCAGAGGCGTCCGGCCGATCCGGGCCGTGGCGCCCTTCTCCAGCGAGCAGTCCCCCGGCCCGGCGCACGGGGGGCACGGATGAAAACGAGCGGCCAGCGGTCCCTGAGATCCCGAGCCCGAACTCAGCAGTTCAATGGGAGGGGACTCGGATGGTCAGAGGGATTTTTTTCGGGCTCGCAGCTGCCGCAGCACTGATGCTCGCAGCCACCGCCCAGGGCGAAACGTCCTCACCGGCTGCCTCGGATCGAGAAGTGGCCCGAGACGACGAGATTCGGGAGCTCCAACGTCAGCTCGCCGTGGTTCTCGAAGAGCTCGACCGGCTCCGGATCGGAATGGCCGTGCCGGAGGAGCCCGAGCTCAAGAGCGTCTTCGGGCTCGGTCCGGCCGCCTCCAAGGTCTACGGCGCGGCCCACGGGATCTCGATTGGAGGCTATGCCGAGGGCGTTTACCGAAACCAGGTCAGCGATGCCTCGGGAGACGGCGAGGACCTCGCAGACTTCGTCCGAATGGTCCTCTACTTCGGGTACAAGTTCTCGGACCGGATCCTCTTCAACACCGAGCTCGAGTTCGAGCACGCCAGCACGAGCAAAGAGGGCGAGGTCTCCGTCGAGTTCGCCAGCCTCGAGTTCCTGCTTCGCCCCGAGCTGAACGTTCGCGCCGGCCTGCTCCTTATCCCCATGGGCTTTCTCAACGAGATTCACGAGCCGCCCTTCTACTACGGAACGCAGCGGCCGGAGCCCGAGCGGCAGATCATCCCCACGACCTGGCGCGAGAACGGCGTCGGGATCTTCGGGACGATCGGCGAGACGCTGAGCTACCGGGCCTACGTGGTTAACGGATTCGATGCCTCGGACTTCTCGAGCTCCGGTCTTCGCGGCGGCCGTCAGAAGGGGAGCGAGGCGAAGGCCAACGACCTGGCCTTTGTCGCTCGCGTCGACGTCGACCCCGCCCCGGGGGTGCGGGTCGGCGGCTCGTACTACACGGGCAACTCCGGCCAGGACGACCCCGACGACGTCGGCGTTCCGGATGTCCGTACGACGATCTGGGAAATACACGGGGACTACCGGAGAGAGAACCTCCACCTCCGGGCCCTCTACACCGAGGCTCGCGTCGGGGATGCCGGGGAGCTCAGCTCGGCACTGGGCCTCGCCTCGAGCGAACCGGTCGCGGAGCGGATGATCGGCGGGTACGTCGAGCTGGCCTACGAGGTGATGTCTCTCCTCTTTCCGAGTTCCGAGAAGTCGCTCACGCCCTTTTTCCGCTTCGAGTATCTCGATACGCAGGACCGCATCCCGAGAGGCTTTACCCGAGATCGCACAAAGCCGAGGCGATTGTTCATCCCGGGAATTCAGTTCAAGCCGCATCCGAACGTCGTTCTGAAGCTCGACTACCGCAACATCGACACGTGGGAGGGCAATACCGCGGACGAGCTCAACCTGGGGTTCGGCCTTGTCTTTTAACGCTTTTCCTCTCCTGGCGGTTGCCGTCCTCGCACTGCTCTGCACTGCAGCGCCGGCCGCGGCCACCGTCTACTACAGCCAGCAAGAGGCTCTGGCGAGCGCGTTTCCCGACGCGGACCGTGTAGACCGCCGAACTTTCGTGCTGACACGGGCGCAGGTCTCCACCGTCGAGAAGCTGGCGCGCTCTCCTCTTCAGTCTCAGATCGTGACTGTCTATGTCGCGCGGAAGAGCGATCGGCTGCTCGGTTACGCGCTGATCGACGTTCACACCGTGCGGACCTTGCCGGAGGCGCTCCTGGTCGTCTTGACGCCGGGCGGTGCGGTGCGATCGGTTTGGGTCCTCGCGTTTCACGAACCCACCGAGTACCAGCCCACCAAGCGCTGGTTCGGGCAGTTCGAGGGGTGGGAGCTCGGCCCGACCCTTCGACTCCATCGCGGCATCGACGCGGTCACCGGCGCCACGCTCTCGGCGCAGGCCACGACGCACAGCGTGCGCCGTGCGCTGGCGCTGCATCGGGTGCTGTTCGAAACCTCAGCGATGGAGTAGAGAAGTTGCGCTTCGTCGTGACCGGCGAGTGGAGCCGGAACCGCCTCATGCAGACGATCGTCGTGCTCTACGTCCTCTACGTCGCCGCACTCTGGGTCACGAACACCCTCCTCTACTTCACCAAGATGGGGCTCACCTACAGCTCCGTCGTGCACTACTACCTCGGATCTGAAGAACACTTCCTCTCGCCCCGAAGCTACCAGGGACTTCTCGAGGTCTCGCACTTCCACCTGTTTGCCATCGGCATGCTGCTCCTCGTGATGACGCACCTGATGCTGTTCGTGCCGCTGTCGAGCCGCATCCGACTCTGGCTGATCGTCGTGCCGTTCCTCTCGGGGCTCGCAAACGAAGCGGCTGGCTGGCTGGTGCGCTTCGTTCACCCCGCATTTGCCTACGCGAAGATCGGCGGGTTCTTGTTGCTCCAGGCAAGCCTCGCCGCATTGGTCGTCGCGTCCCTCTGGGCCACGTTCCGCGGCTCTCAGAACAACTACGCAGGAAACGGACCGTGAACTGGAGAGCGCCCTGCCTCGCGTGTCTGCTCGTGGCGGCGGCGCCTTTCGGGGTCAGCCTCCCCCTCGAAGCCGTCGCGAATCCCGGCCAGGAAACGGGGCCGTTCCTCCTCGGCTCGTGGCTGGGCCTCCGCGACAAAGCATCGGGGTGCGGGATCCAGCCGGAGCTGGTTCTCACGACCGACGTCCTGAGGAACGTCCACGGGGGAATCGAGCGCGGGACCGAGGTCCTCAACAACATCGACCTGACCCTGCGTATCGAGGCAGAGGAGGCCGGCCTTCCGCTGAGCGGCACCTTCTTCCTCTACGTCCTCTCCAACTTCGGCGGGGAGATCACGAGCCTTGTCGGCGATGTCCAGGCGACGAGCAACATCGAGGCGCCGAGCACGGTCAAGCTCTACGAGGCCTGGTACGAGCGGCCCCTGGGCTCCGACCGGATCTCCCTGCTCCTGGGACTGCATGACTACAACTCCGAGTTCTACGTGGTCGACTACGGAGCAGAGCTCATCCACAGCTCGTTCGGAATCGGTCCAGAGCTCTCCCAGGTCCATCCGTCCATTTTCCCCACCACCGCTCTGGGTGCCCGTCTTCGGTGGACCCCGTCGGATAAGACCTACGTGTTGCTGGGGGCATACGACGGCGTGCCCGGAGATCCCGACGAGGATCGCGGAACCCACGTTCGCCTGCGCCGCGACGACGGCGTCTTTTACGCACTGGAGGTAGGACAGACCGTGGGAGAGCCGGACGGCGACTATCAAAAGCTCGGCTTCGGCCTCTGGTACCACGACACGGACTACATCGACCTCTCGGGAAGAGAGCGCACCCACAACGGGGGCCTCTACGCTCTTGCCGAAAAATCTCTCTACCGGCAGAGCCAGTCAGGTCTACACCTGGGCGGCTTCGCCCAGATCGGCGTCACCCGGGGCGACCGGAACGAGGTCGAGCACTACGTCGGCGCGGGGCTCCGATGCAGAGGCTTGATCCCCTCACGCGGCGCCGATGAGCTGTCGATGGGCGTGGCGCACGCCCGAACCGGCGGGGCCTATCGGCGCGTCTACCCGCAGTCGCGACGCGCGGAGACCACGCTGGAGCTCACGTACCGTGCGGAGATCTGCCCGGGCGTCTGGATCCAACCCGACCTTCAAGTGGTCGTGCATCCGGGCTTCGACCCCACACTCGACGATGCCATCCTCGTCGGGGTCCGACTTCAAGTGGCTCTCTGAGTTCGGACGAGACCCCTAGTGTCCTGTCCCGGGAGTTCCGA
>DAOUZG010000272.1 GCA_030665705.1 Deltaproteobacteria bacterium
TAGGGGCTCGGAGCGGGAGCCGGTAGGGAGCGGCAGGGGTGAGCGCCCAGGGGCCTCCGGGTCGTTAGTCGTAGGGCGGGGCGTCGGGCCCGGGATCGTCGCCCGCGATGTCGTAGCCCACAAATCCCAGCAGGAAGTCCACAAACTCGAGCGGGTTGAAGCCGACCCGGCCGCCAATCAGTAGGAGGGTCGCACCCAACTGAAGGTCGGTCGCCGTGTTGAAGCTCCAGAGCGACTGGGGGTTGTCGCGTCCACCCTGGATCGGAAGCCAACGTGTCACGGTCAGGCTCTGGTCGAGCCTCTCGTTGCCGACCACCGTGCCGGTTTCCGGAAGAGGCTCCTGGTCGAACGGCTCGTCGAACTCATCCACCGCGTCGAGCCAATCGAGCGACTCCCAGACCCCGCGCCAGCCGGACGAGTTGAGGGCGTAGGCCCAGGAGCCCCCCTCGCGTCGATACCAGTAGATGGCAAACGGGTCGCTTACGCGTCCCTCGTACCACGTGCCGTCGATGTTCCGACTCTCGAAGCCCACCATCGCGGAAGAGGACAGTAATCCCAGCGCAGGGTGGGTGAGATCCCCGATCTTCGCGTCGGCCGAAAGTCCGAGCGACACCCCGATGCTTAATCGGCCAGAGTCCTTGAGGTCCGCGACGCGTCCCGGCGCGCAGCCGAGCTGGAAGCAAAGCGCGAACAGCCCAATCAAGCCCGCAAGGCTCTTCATCCGTCTTTCCTCTTGTTCCGGCTACTCACGTGTGCGTCCCCGGCTCCCCGCTTGCACGCCTGGGACGGGCTCGCCATTCTAGGAACTCGTAGCGGAGGCCGGTAGGGCCGTCTCGAGTCGGATCCCGCGGTCCGAAGCGCGGGGGAGCTGCTGGCCGACTCCGCTGTGTACGAGCGGAGAGGTGGCCGAGCGGTCGAAGGCGGCGGTCTTGAAAACCGCTGAGCGAAAGCTCCGGGGGTTCGAATCCCTCCCTCTCCGCCATCTCGGTGAAGGATGAGTACCGAGAACGAACCGAGACTGCGCACGTCGGGCTATTTGAGCTGGGTCGAAGAGATCTGGTACGGGCTGAGTCACCCCCTCTACGACGTCATGGCCTGGTGGTCCTTCCTCCCGCTCGGAGGGGAGACCGCGTGCCGCCAGGAGTTCGCGCGCTGGTTCAGGCTGGTCCCCGGACAGCGTGTCGCGTCGCTCTGCTGCGGGTCGGGGAGCACCGAGCAAGCGGTTCTCTCGGTGGCTCCCTCCGTCGAGATCACGGGGATCGACCTCGGTGCCGGACAGATCGCGCGGGCGCGCCGCAAGGATCCAGAGGGGCGAATCGATTTCCGCGTGGGCGACGCTTCCTCGACAGGACTCGAGAGGGCGAGCTTCGACCGCGTGCTCATCACGCTTGCCCTACACGAGATGCCCCGGGACGCACGGTTGGCGGTGGTTTGCGAGGCGAGACGTCTGTGCAAGCCGGACGGACTGGTGATCGCCATCGAGCACGGACGCCCGGTGGGGCTCGTCTCGAGGCTTCTACGCGGATTCTGGTGGTTCGCCTGGGTTCCAGGCAATCCGGAGATCGCCACGACGCGGGACCTGCAGAACCGCGGCCTGGCCAACGAGATGAGGGAGGTCGGGCTCGACGTCGTCGACCGTCACACGACTCGCCTGGGTTGGGTCGAAGGGATCGTCGCGAGGCCGGGCGCCGAATAAGCAAGGCTTCACGGACGGTCGCTACGGCCCCGCTGATTTCTGGCCCTGCTCACTCTTGCCCGGGCTCGCGATCCGTTTGCCGAGCAGGTTCAGCTTGAACCTTCGCACCGTCTCGGGCGTGACCACGTCCCCAGTCGGATTCTCGAACTGCAGCGCATCGAAGGGACACTGCACGATGCACGCACCGCACTGCACGCATCGCTCCGCGCCGGGTAGCGTCGCCACGCGCCGCTCGTCGTCCACCTGGAAGACATCCACGGGACAGACCTGCTCACAGAACCCCGCTCCCTTGCACAGCCCCGCGTCGAGCGCGATTCGCAGAAGCCGCTCCTCGTGCAGGCCACTCTTGTAGACCGGGGTGCTCCCCATCAGATCGACGCCGAGAATCAGAAGAGCCACGAACGAGCTCAGACCCCAGCGGAGCACGAACCCCCAGGAGATGCCCCCTCCGAGCAGGGCGTAGGCCATGAGTCCGAGCACGAAGACGACCCACAGGAGCAGCGGGATGCCGTACTGGCCGAAGTCGAAAAAGACGAAACCGACGTTCTTCCCGGTGGTGCGGATCCAACCCTCGTAAAGAGGGAAGCCCAAGAAGATCAGGGAGGAGAGCCCCCACACCAAGCCCATGAGAGGCAGGACTCCGCTCGGCCACCACGGAAGGACGAAGAGCGCCGCGAGCGAGATCGGAAACGCCCAGGCAGCGGCCATCTCGAGGCGTTGGGGCCACTCGAAGCTCACCCGGCGCATCTCCGGTGTCGCCACCTGTCCACCGCTGAGGAACGCGCGAAGGGCCGAGAAGTGGGCCGGCCCCCAGACGATTCGCCAGCCGGTCCGTTCTCGGATGTTCCGTCCCTCGATTCCCGTCGCGGCGAGCTGAGGCAGGATCACCTTCCGGTGATCGACGAGATCTTGGATCCCGCTCGTCTTCAGGACCGACACGAGGTCGTGGTTGCTCAGAAGCCCGCCTGTTGCAGCACACCAGACGTTGACGCCGCGGCTATTGGCAACGAGCAGATACGCGTCGATACCCTCGAGCGCCCGCTTGACGCGCTCGACGGTGAGGCGAAAGTTGCACGTCAGGAGAACGGGAGAACTTCTTCCGGGATTACCAATCTTGACCAGCCCCGTCTCGCAGGGGAACGGAAACACACGCAGCAACGTCTGGACGAGATTGACCCAGAGATCGCCAAGACGCATCGGCGGCTTGCCCCGCCGGCGCGCGGGCGCCGGTCACTGTCGGCTCTGTTTGACGACGTCCTCCAGCATCAGCGCAATCATGCCCCGGATCGATTCCAGCCAGCGGTCGAGCCA
>DAOUZG010000214.1 GCA_030665705.1 Deltaproteobacteria bacterium
ACCCCGTCGCGTTCAGCCCCGAAACCGCAGCAAAAAGACTTGAAAGGATACCCATTTCCAGTTCCTCCTCAGCGAATCCTAATCAGCTTCGACAGATCTATTTCCTGACCGTGAACCACAACCACTGGGGTCCCGGACGTATTCCGAACCGCCTCGACGGTTCCCGTGCTCGTCGTAGCGAGCTCGATCAGCTCTCCACTCATGGTGGTACCGCCCACCACGAATCGGTACGTGCGTCCCGGCTCGAACGAGAACGGCTCCGCGCTTCCGTCCTCTGCGGGGACCAGCTCGAACTCCTCTGCGCTATTCAGCTGGACTCGAACGAAATCGATCGGCTCCACGCTTCCCCCCGGCGTGCGAAGGCTCGGCGTGTCGCCGCTCAAATCGAGCTCGTAGGTGCCGGCGCTCACGAGCGTGCGCTCGAGAAGTGCCTGCCCCACTGGCTCCCCCACCTCGTTACGCACTGAGATCCCGATCGCCTGACCGTCCTGGTCAAGCGAGAACCGCAGCGGGGAGGTGGCTCCGTTCTCGGAAACCTGCACCGTGTCCCCCTGGAACTCGATCTGACGTCCTAGCAGCGCGAGCGGGTCGACGGTCGATGCGCTCTGTGCCTGGTTCACCTCGATGAGGTCGTCGAGACGACTCTTGATCTCTTTGAGCTCGTCCACCATGCGGAGCGACTGCTCGAACTGGCTGAACTGGGCGAGCTGGCTTGCGAGCTCGGTGGAATCCTGCGGGCTCAGAGGATCCTGATTCTCGAGCTGGGCGATGAACAGCCGGAGAAACGCGTCTTGATCGAGTCCCGTCTGCTGGAGCGTGTTCTGGGTGGTGCTCGAATCGGTTGTCTCTGTGGTTAGCTTTCCGATTTCCATGGGATTTCTTCCTACGCCCGCAGGTCGATGGTTCCGAGACTCGTCACCCATCGAAGTTCAGACCGTCCCGGGAACCTCGGGTCGAGAGCTTCGTCGCTCGACCAGGGTTCAACCCCGCGGGATCCGTCCTCGTCGTGCCCGGACCGCTCTTGCGGCTCGCCCGAGTCCTCTCGTCCCACGAGGCCTTCGTCGGGCCGCGCGCCCCGATTGTCCTCGGAGACTCCCGGCTCACGGTACGCAATCTCGACCCGCTCCACGGCCAGTCCCGGCAGCTGAAGCACGTGACGCAGCTCGGGAAGGTGGTGCTGCATGAGGTCCGCGACCGCGGCTCGGTCCGCAACGATCGTGAGCTGGACGGCTCGCTGGTTCACGGTGACCCGGATCTCCAGACCTCCGAGCTGGGGCGGAAAGAGCTGGATTCGCGCCGTGCCGCCGCCTTCGTTGGCCAGCATCCGGGCTCCGCCGACGATCGCATTCTCGTTCGAGGCCGGGAGCTCCGGAAGGGCCCTCGGGGGTCCCTGAAGCGGAGCGCTTTCGGAGCGCGGAGCGCCCTCGACGCGCGAGATCAGCGGCTCGAACGCAGCGTCGGGCTCTCCTCCGCGAACGTTTCCTGAAGGGGGTTGGTGCGACTCTGCCGAGGACGAGTCGCCCGCATCCGAGCGAAGAGCCGTCGCTTCGACCGCGCGGGGTTCCAACGCGGAGGAATCGCGCGCATCGGCGGCCGGCGCTGCCTCGGGCCGGCCCGTTTCCGATGCGTTCCCACCCAAGGCACCCGTCGAAGCGTGCGAGAACAACACGGCCTCCGACGAGCCCGGTTCCTCCGAAGGGACGAACCCGTCGGGAACCGGGGTTCCGGCATGCCCGTTCGGATCGACCGGAGCATGCACTTCGGTCTGCGGCGCACCGTTGGGGATCAGCAGGATGGCTGGATCTCCCGGACGTCCCAGCTCGGTCCCCGTACTGGGCGTCCCGGGTTGGACTGCGCCCTCTCGTGCAGACTCGCTCGGATTCCCCTCCGTCAAGGCTCCGAGCTCTGCAGCCGTTTCAGCGGGAGCGTCCGCCGACAAAGCGCCCTCGGTATCGGGCAGGGGAGCGCCCGCGACGCCGTCGAGTGTCTCCAGCAGCTCCCCGTCACCCTCGCCCTCGTTCGCCTGCGCGGACTCCTCGTCCACCAACGGTTCGAGGACCAACGAGAACACGTGCGACTCAGAGGCCTCCCCGCTCGAGATCGGCACGAACGGGTCCTCCGCGCCCTGGGGCGTGCCCGCCGGGAGCGACGCCTGTTGGACCGCCACCACGTCTACGAGGGGGGCGGTCATCGTTTTGTCCCCGCCATGCGGCGCGAGATCTGCACCGCGCGCGCCGGTTTCACAACGTTTAGAATCTTCCCAGCTCCTCGGGCCTTCATCGTACTCAGCACCTTCGTAGCAAGATCAACGGGCAGCTCTTCCAGCAAGCGGGCCGCGTTCTGGGGTTTCATCGCCTCGTAGAGCTTCACGAGCGTCTGGAGGTCCTCGGTCTGCTCTTCCCTCTGAGCCTTGAGGCTCGCTTCCGTCTCCTTCCGGAGTTCCTCGAGCGAGTCGAGCTTGGCCTCGAGGTCACGCTCGAGGATCTCCAGCGCCTGGCGTCGCGCCGCGAGGTCCAGCGCCTGCAGGGCGGCATCAGAGGCGGACTCGGTGGCCTCGGTCAGATCCGCACCTCGAGCCTCCGCTGCAGCCAACGTGAGGATCCCGAGGATCAGGCCGAGAAGCCGCGCGCTACGCATGTTCCGTCTCCGAAACCTGACGCGCCGCGCGCACCAGGTCATCCACTCCACGGGTCTCGCGCCGCCGCCGCTCCATACGGAGCTCAGCTTCGCGGCGCGCCAACGCGCGCTCGAGACCCCGGATGCGAAGGCGGTGACGTGTCGCCTTCTCCCGTTTCTTCTCGAGGTGAGCCTCTGCCGCCGCAACGCGCGGTTTGAGCGCCGCCGCGCACGCCATCCACGCTCCCGCTCGTTCGAGCGCCGCCTGGAGGGTCGTCGCCACCACGGGGCGCTTTTCCTGAGGCCGTGCCTGCAGCTCGGCTTCCCCGCGAGCCCGCTCGGCCCCGGCGAGTTCGGAACGTACGGTCCTCGCGTGACCCAGAGCCTCCGCCAGTTCTCCGAGCGCCCGGTTCTGCTCGAGGCGTTCGAGTCGAAGGACGGTCGGGAGACGGGATCGGCGCGTCACGACCCCTCCTCCCCGAGCACGGCAGCCAGCCCGGCTACGGACTGGGCGAGGTCGGCCACGTCGGTCAGTTCCTGTCTCACGAAGTTTTCGATGGCCTCTCGTCGATCGATCGCTTCATCGATGATCGGGTCGCTTCCCCGGGCATACGCGCCGACCTGAATCAGGTCTTCGGCATCGCGATAGGCGGCAAGCAGGCGTCGCAGACGGCCCGCGAGCTCACGGTGACGCGGCTCCGTGACAAACGGCATGGCGCGGCTGATGCTCGTGAGGGGATCGATGGGCGGGTAGTGCCCTCGTTCGGCCAGCTCACGCGAAAGGACGACGTGGCCGTCGAGGAGCGCACGAAGCGCGTCGACAATCGGGTCCTCGAAGTCGGCTCCTTCGACCAGCACCGTGTAGATGCCCGTGATGCTCCCGTGCTCCAGACGCCCCGCGCGCTCCACGAGCGTCGGTAGCTCGGCGAAGACGCTCGGGGTGTAGCCCTTCGTGGTCGCCGGCTCCCCGCGGGCCAGACCCACCTCGCGTGCCGCCAGCGCGTAGCGCGTGATGGAGTCCATCACGAGGAGGACGTCTCTCCCCTCGTCCCTGAAGAACTCGGCGATCGCTGTAGCAACGTAGGCACCCCGCATCCGCAGAAGGGGAGAGGCGTCGGAAGGAACGGCGACCACGACCGTGTCCTGTCGGGCCGGTCCGATCTCTCTCTCGACGAACTCGCGTACCTCACGGCCCCGCTCTCCGATCAGCCCCAGCACGCGAACGTCGGCGTCGGTTCCCCGGATCATCA
>DAOUZG010000201.1 GCA_030665705.1 Deltaproteobacteria bacterium
TGGATCTCGTCGGCGGTTAGCTCGGTGGTCGTGTGCCAGCGCAGCGCCGAGGCGTAGTAGGCATCGCCATCGGGGAGCTTCCAGACACCGTCCTCATCGGTCGCCGTGGCCTCGAGCTCCGAGAGATAGGCACCCAGCCGCCGGTAGGCCGGGTAGACGGTCGCCTCGAGCTCTCTGCGGGCCGCTTCGAGAAGATCGACGCGCGTCGACTCGGAGGTCTCGTCGAGCGCTGCAAGCTTCTCCTCGAACTCCGTATAGAGAACGTTCTCGTTCGGGGCCGCCGCGATGAACTCCCCGACCTCTCGACCTACAGCCTCGACGACGAAACGGGGTGGCACGATTCCCCGCTCCGCTCGGTAGCGGACGCTCTCCACCGTCTGATCGAGAGCGACCCCGAAGCGCGAGAGCCGCGTCACGTAGTGCCGGGCATCGTCCGCGCTTTGCACCTGGTGCGTGTTCAGCATGAAGTCCGGAAGCGCGCTCTGGATTCCATCGAGCTGGTTCAGGGGATAGCCGTGAAACAGAAACCGCCTTCCCTCCGCCTGCACCCGAAGGAACCACTCGAGAACATCGGTAGAGAGGAGCTGTTCAGGGGATTGCGATCGACGGTCGTAGCTCTGCAGGATTCGCAGGTTCCGTTCAACCTTGTCGGCCGTGCTCAGTGTGAACTCGACGGAGAAGTCGTCGAGATCATCCGAGTGGAAGTCGAGTCCGTAGGGCTCGAGGACTCGAAGCTGCGACAGTAGCATCGGACGGTCGAGGGCATACTCGATGAAGACGCGCGCGTAGAAGTGCTCGATGAGCCAGGGCTTGAACCAGATCGTCGGGATCAGGAAGACGGCGGCCACAACAAGCACGAGAAGGACGCCGACGCTGGTGATCCGCAGGGTGCGGCCCATCCAAACCTCCGATTTGCCCTGAGGGCGCTCAGCCTATCACCCCCCGGCAGAGCGGGGGCGGGGGTACGCAGCGCGGCTCGAAGCTGCTAGACAAAGCAGCAGGAGGGTGTCCGTGTCGACCCACATTCAGACCGTCCACGCCTATTTTCCGTGGGAGCAGCCGCTCCGAGAACGCTTCCGGGGGCGCCTTCCGGACCGGGAGCTGGTGATCTGGACCCAGGAGGAGGAGTTCGCGGCGGGACTCCCCGAGGCGGAGGTGCTCTTCGTCATGCGTCCGCCCCGGGGTCACTGGGATCAGGCCCGGCGTCTGCGCTTCATCCAGACGATCGGCGCGGGGGTTGATGCCGTCCTGCCCGCTGCTGACCTGCCGGGCCGGGTGCTCATTGCCAATGCGCGCGGCCTGCACGCCGATCACATGAGCGAGTTCACGATCGCGCTCCTGCTGGCGATGACGCAACAGCTGACGCGCGTGCTCGAACAGCAACGCGAGCACCGATGGAGGCCGTTTGTGCGCCAAACCCTCGAGGGGCGCACGTTGGGGATCCTGGGCCTGGGTGCTATCGGGGAGGCCGTGGCACGCAAGGCGCGGGCACTCGGGATGCGTGTGATCGGCACTCGGCGCTCCGGTGCGCCGACACCCCACGCCGACCGGATCTACCCACCGTCTGGGACCGACGAGGTGTTGGAGGAGTCCGACGCGATTGTGGTGCTGCTTCCGTTGACGCCCGAGACGCAGGGCCTGCTCGATCGACAGCGCCTTTCCCGAATGCGAGAGGGCGCGCTTCTCGTCAACCTCGCCCGCGGGGGCATTGTCGAGGAAGATGCACTGGCCGAAAGCCTGAAGCAGGGACATCTCGGGGGTGCAGCACTCGACGTCTTCGACGCAGAACCGCTTCCCCCCGGAAACCCGCTCTGGGATACGCCCAATCTGCTCATCACCCCGCACATGGCGGGCCTCGTCGGAGACTACCTGGATCGGGCACTCGAGATCTTCTTCGAGAACCTCGATCGCCTGGAGCGGGGCGCACCGCTACGGAACGAAGTCGACCGCGACCGGGGGTATTGAGGCAGCGGAGGTCTAACCGCCCGGCTTCAGGCGCCGCCCGCGCACGAACCAGTGCTCCTTGCCGGGGCGAACCGCGAGGGAGATTTGCTCTTCGGGCGACGGAACGTGCTGGGCGGGCTCTGCGCGGTAGACGAGGGGAACCCCGCTCGCCTCCCCGTACACGAACCGATCCCCGCCTAGATCCTCGACGACACGAACCCGCATCGCCAGGGGACCGGTGCCGGGAAAGAGGTCCTCGGGACGGAGGCCGAGTAGGGCGGGCCCTTCGGGCACCCACTCCGGCGCCGGAACCGCAGGGCCCGCCCAGTCGAGGAGGCGGCCACCCGAGCCCGATCGGACCGTCCCCTCGAGGAAATTCATCGGCGGGCTCCCGATGAATCCCGCGACGAACGGATCGGCGGGGCGTTCGTAGATCGCGCGCGGGGTTCCGACCTGATGAATGCATCCGTCACGCAGAACGACGAGCTTCTGGCCGAGTGTCATGGCCTCGGCCTGGTCGTGCGTCACGTAGAGCGAGGTCGTTCGGAGCCGGCGGTGAAGCTCGATGAGCTCCACACGCATGCGTCCCCTCAGGCGTGCGTCCAGATTGGAGAGCGGCTCGTCGAAGAGAAAGAGCCTTGGCCGGCGTACCACGGCGCGCCCCATGGCGACGCGTTGCCGCTGGCCCCCGCTGAGCTGGCCGGGTCGACGCTCGAGCAGCTCCGTGATGGCGAGCAGCTCGGCAGCCTCCCTCACGCGCCCCTCTCGTTCGGCGCGCGGAACCCCCCGGACGCGGAGGGGGAACGCCAGGTTCTCGCGCACCGTCAGGTGGGGATAGAGGGCGTAGCTCTGGAACACGAAGGCGACGTCCCGTTCCCGCGGTTCGGAGCGGGTCACGTCCTGCCCGTCGATCCGAACGCTCCCGGAGTCGAGCTTCTCGAGGCCCGCGACGACGCGAAGCAGGGTCGACTTCCCGCAGCCCGAGGGGCCGACCACCACACACAGCTCTCCGTCCCCGACCTCGAGGGTCACCCCATCCAGGGCAGTGACCGCCCCGAAACGGCGGTAGACGTTGTCGAGCTCGAGGGTCGCCACGTCAGCCCTTTACCGCGCCCGCGGCGAGCCCGCTGACGATCCGCCGTTGAAATAGCAGCACCAGCATGATCAGGGGAAGGGTTGCGGCGACGGAGGCCGCAGCGATTTCGCCCCACGGCATCGTGTATTGACCGGGGAAGAGCGCGATCCCGACGGGGAGGGTGTGCTTGGAGGGATCGGACAGCACCAGCAGTGCAAAGAAGAACTCGTTCCACGCGTAAACGAAGACGAGGATCGCGACGGTAAACACGCCCGGCGCCGCTACGGGTGCCACGACTCGGACGAGGGCACCGAGCCGCGTACATCCATCCACGCGGGCCGCCTCTTCGAGCTCGAGCGGAAGCTCGCGGAAGAAGCTCGCGAGAAGCCAGATCGCGAGGGGGAGCGTGAGAGAGACGTAGGGGATGACGAGTCCCGCGTGGGTGTTGAGAAGTCCGAGCGCACGGAGCACCCGCCAAATCGGTCCTGCAATCGCGATCTGCGGAAACATCGCTGCGGCCAGCACCGCGAGAAGCAGCAGCCGGTGTCCCGGGACCCGGAGGCGCGCCAGCGCGTACGCCGCAAGCGACGCGAACGCGAGCGTCACGATCGTGGTGCCTCCCGCGACGATCGCGCTGTTTCTCATGTACCCGCCGAGACCGTGATGGACGAGTGCCGAGCGGTAGGGCTCGAGTGTCCCCGAAGACCAGAAGCGCGGTGGGACGGAGGTGATCTCCACCGGCGTCTTCAGAGAGGTCGTGGCGAACCAGACAAAGGGGCCGAGACTCAACAGGACGGTGGCGCCGATTCCAACCCAGAGGATGAGCCTCGCGAGTGCCCGTTTCACGCGCGATCCCCCTCCCAGAGGCGGGATCCCACGACCCGGATGTAGGCGATGGAGACTACAAGCGTCACCACGAACACGACACTGGAGATGGCGGCGCCACTTCCGAGGAAGCCCTCGGCGAACATCCGCTTGTAACCGAGGTACTGCAAGACGTTCGTCGCGTCGGCCGGACCGCCCTGCGTCATCACGAACACGAGGTCGAAGACCCGGAACGCA
>DAOUZG010000008.1 GCA_030665705.1 Deltaproteobacteria bacterium
CACGCCGCGCGACTGCGTGCGCGGCTTGCCAGGCCCCTCCCGCTGGTACCGCCCCTGCGTAAAGCGGCGAGGCTGGATTCCCTTCCGGGTGGCCGGCGGGGGTGGGGCCCGGAAGGGAACCAGCCAAGCCGCAGGGCACGCTCACAGGGGTACCCGACGGGCGCGGAAGGAATGGGACCGAGGCGCGGGGCGGTGTTGTCGCGCGGGGGCGGCGCCGCCTGAGATAATCACTGGCCCCTGAGACGGGACCGGATTCGAGGAGATGGATTGGTGAAAACGGTGGAACGGCTGGGGTTCGGGAAGGAGGATCGCGTGGTCGTCGTGCACGTCGACGACGTCGGGATGTGTCACGCCGGAAACGAGGGGGCGCTGCGCGCACTCGAGGGGGCCGCCACCTGCGGGAGCGTCATGGTGCCCTGTCCCGCGTTTGAGGAGATTGCACGGATCGCACGCGAGCGCGCGGACCTCGACCTGGGGGTCCACCTGACGCTCAATGCGGAGTACGAGACCTACCGGTGGGGGCCGCTTCGGGACGACGTGCCCGGGCTCGTGTCGCCGGATGGGGGGATGTGGCGAACGACCGCCGAGACCGTGGACAACGCAACGCCCGAGGAGGTGGAACGGGAGCTGCGGGCCCAGGTCGACCGCGCGCTCGAGGCCGGTATCGACGTCACCCACCTCGATACGCACATGGGGACAGCCCTCGAGCCCAAGTTCGCCCACGTCTACGCCGAGCTGGCCCTCGACTATCAGCTTCCGGTGTTCCTACCGCGGGTCGACCGTTCCCAGCTCGAGGGTCTCGGAATGGGAGACCGCTACGAGGTCTACGCCCGATTGATCGATCGGGCGGAGGGCGCGGGGCTTCCCGTTCTTGACCACTTCAACATCGATTCCCTCTCGTTTTCTCCGGGAACCGGTGCCGAGCACAACGCGCGACGCCTCGACGGGCTGGGACCCGGGCTTTCCTGGCTACTCATCCACGCGGCGCGGGGTGGGCCGGAGCTCGAGTCGATCACGCCGGACTGGCGCCAACGGGACGAGGAGCACCGCATCTACTCGGACGGGACCATGGAACAGACGTTCTCGCGGGCGGGGGTGCGGCGGATCGGGCTGCGTCCCCTGCGCGACCTGGTTCGCGCTTAGAAGTCAGCGGGAAGACGCACGCGGAGCCCCCGCTTGTCCAGCTCTTCGAGAAACAGGCCAGGGTTCAACGCTTCTCTTTGCGTGAGGAGCCCCGCCGGGACGCGCCCTCCGAGCAAGGCCCGGACGATGGTCCCGACCGCGGCTGCAGCCGCCTGGATCACGCTGGACGCCTCCACCTCGACGCGTGCCTCGCGTTGGTCGGAGGAGTGAGCTGCCGCAACCGCGACGAATTCCGACGGCTCTGAGCGGCGACCCAGAAGGCGCAGCGCAGTACGGGCCAGCGGCCCCGTCTCCAGCTCGAGGTACTCCAGGCTGCCCACACAGTGCGAGTCGGCAAAGCCGTCCAGCTCGATTGCCGGGATCAGGCCCACGGGCCAGGTTCCTACCGGTTCCGGAAAGCGCCAGCGGCGCGGAGGCGCGGAACGCGCTCCGGGCGGGCTCGATCGGGTTGAAGCTCGGCGGTCCTGATGCGCCTGCTCCACGGCCTGCCGTGCGGTCTCGGTTCCGCGCCAGGGGCCGGTGGTGGCGATGGAGAGGCGGTCGATCTCCGGGAGCCGCCGGACGAGGTACTCCGCGAGCACTCCGGGGATGCCGGGCACCGCACCGGCCCCCAGGACGACCGGAACCTGGGCGGTCCAGGCGCGCTCCGCAAGGTTCGTGGTGACCCTGGGATCGAGGAGTTCGGGCGAGAGCCCGACAAAGGGCACTCGGCACTCGAGGGCCGCGTTGAGGGCGGCGAGCCCCTCGCTCCCGGGGCAGCAGACGAACACCTCTGCCCCCGGCAGGAGGGAGCGGAGCGTGCGCGGATCGGCGGCGTCCGCGTAGACGCCCTGGACGTTCTCGCCGAACGCCATGGCGGCCTGCTCGGCTCGCTGGACGCTTCGCCCTGCGAGCGCAATCCGGACCTCTGCGGTCTCCGTGAGCTCGCGAACACACGCGAGACCGACGATTCCGTAACCCCCCACGACGAGCACCTGGCCCATCGCGCGAGAATCTACTCAATTCGACGGGATCGGGGAGTCCGGGGGGGGCTTTCCGGGAGCGCGGGTCAGGGTTTCTCCGGCAGGGACTCGGTGATTCGGTATCCCGCGTCCTCGGGGATGACCACGACGCGCTTCCCTTCTCGCTCGATCACGGTGGGGAGGACCGGGACGACCGGGCGGCGCCGAGATTCCGCGAGCGCCTCTGCCGCGCTTCCGAAGCGACACAGCGTCTCCAGGTTCACGGCGGTGGGGAAGATGATCCGGCGCATGCCCCCATGCATCTGCTCGAGCGCATCCTCCGGTCGGATCCAGATGTGGTCCGTCGTCTCCACACCGTCATGGCTCGCGGTCTGGTCGTCAGGCGCGAGAGCCGTGAAGAATACGGTGTCGAACCGCTTCGGCGACTTCTCCGGCGTGATCCAGTGCGCGTGAACGGCGAGGCGGTCGGCAGCGAGCTCGAGGTCGAAACGCTCGACGATCTCACGGAATCGCGTCCTGCCCGCCTGGAGCTGCAACCGGTAGGGCGCGATCTCTTCGACCTCGTCGGCCCCCAGCAGACCCCCCGTCCCGCGACGTCGCGCCAGGAGAATGCCCGCCTCCTCGAACGTCTCCCGGATCGCCGCGACGAAGAAGGCCTGCGCGGTCCTCGGCGGAACGTGCGCCACCAGGCGCGTGGCGTCCGCGGGCGTCACCCCGGTGATGTGATCGGCAAGCGCGTGGTCTTGGTCCTCCACCCGCCCTCCCGGAAAGACGTACATGTCCGGCAGGAACGCGCTCCTCGAGTGGCGCTCCGTCATCAAGACCTCAGGGGAAACCGAGCCGTCGCGTAGGAGGATCACGGTGGCGGCGGGAACGGGCTCGACCGGCATCAGGCTCTCTCCGTTGGGGCTGTAGGATCTCACAGCGTGGGGAGGCATGCATACGGAGCCTGGAGGCGCCTGCGGGGGAACGGGGCATCGAGTAGGATCCCTGAGCCGTGAGCCCGGGTCCACACAACGTCGAGGTTCGTCTGCGGGAGCTCTACTCCTCCGAACGGGTCCGCGGTCGCATCGAGGAGCTCGTGGAACGGCTCTACCGAGACTACGCGGACTCGCCCGTCACGTTCCTCGTGATTGCCGAAGGGGCGCAACGGTTCGCGGACCGTCTCGTTGAAGGTCTTCGGGCGCGCAACGTGAACCCCGACCTCGTCGTGCTGCGGGCCCGGCGCACGCACGGCACGACACTGGGAGAGGTCGAGATCGACGCGCTCGACCCCTCGCAGTTCGAGGGCCGCGACCTCCTGGTCGTGGATGACATTGCAGATGAAGGGCGCACCCTCGAAGCGGTTCTCGCGCTCATCGAGGAGGGGGAGCCGCGCTCGGTGCGCGTGGCCGTGCTGGTCAGCAAGCACGCGGGGCGGAAGGTGGCGATTCCGCTCGATTACGTCGGCTTCGACGTCGAAGACGGCTGGGTGGTCGGGTTCGGGATGGACCTGGATGGTCGGTTCCGCGAGCTCGACAGCCTCGCGTTGGTGGAGCGTTCCGCCTGAGGGGGTCTTCGCGGTTCGCCGGCGGGTCAGCCTGAGCTCAGGGGAGGTCCGCGGCGCTGCAAGTCGACGAGATCGGAGCGTTCCGCGCCCGGAACGCGCCCCGGTTGAAGGTCCCGCTCTGCCCGCGATCCTCGAGGATCTCGCCGCCGAAGTAAACGCAGTAGCCGACCGGCGTTTCCCCGATTACGAGCCGCGCCCCCAGGCTCCCCTGCGACGGCTCATTCAGCGTAAACGTCACGCCCGGCCTCGGACAGTTGATCCGCAGCACCTGTCCCGTTCGGATAATCACGGCCCGGCACGGACCCTCCGAACCGTCCTTGTCGAAGTACCGGTAGCCCTTCGGGCTTCGCGACGCACCCAGGATCTCCCAGTTTTGGGCTGGAAGCGGGATGACGTCGGTCTCCCCGGTCGACGGATTCAGGATCACGACCTCGCCTCCGGACCCGCTTCCTCCCGCCGACACGGGTCGTGGGTCGGAAGGCGATCCCGTGACGGGAGCCACGACTCCGTCCCTGTCCCGCGAGATCGTGGCGAACCGCGCGACCCGGGCAACCACCAGCCTCTCGGTTAGCCGGAACCGCTTCCCGGTCAGCAGCCGAAAATCCCCACCGGTGTCACCGTCGATCTGTAAGACGGTGAGCTCCCGTGAGGGATCCTTCTTCTTGATCAATCCGAGTCGGACCATCCGCCAGACCGCGGCGCCGACGAACACGTTCCCCCCTGGGCCCGCCGCGACCGAGAGCCCCTCGTCCTCAACGTCGGCATTCCCGTTGACCACCTGGCGCCAGAGCTCCGACCCATCCGTCGCGTCGAGGCGCGCCGTGACGACGTCCCTCCCCGTCAGCGTCCCGGTCTGACAGCCTACGACCACCGGATCGCCACCGGGCTCCACGATCAGGTCGCGAGCCTCGTCGAAGCCATCCGCGGGCCCGTTCAAGCGGTAGGTCCAGAGTGGGGAGCCGTTTGCCGCGTTCAGCGCAATCACCGCCAGGTCCGCTTCGCTCGATGCGCCGACGAGACGCCCGGCGACAAAGACCTGCCCGCCGTCATCGGTCGCTACGGCGACCGCCTGATCGGCTCCCGACACTCCTCCGTCTCGCTCGTACCGCCAGATCGTCGTTCCGTTGCTCCCGGAGAGCTTCAGTGCGATGAGATCCCGCGCCGTCCCGGCGTTGGTGACGAGTCCTCCGACCAGCACATCGCCGCTCGCGTCGAACGCAACCGAATACGCCTGGTCGGTCCCGCTCGCGCTTCCCATGATCTCGCGCCGCCACAGCTCCGCGCCATTCGCCCCCGCGAGCTTCACGACGGCTATGTCCTCGCCACTTTCGATGTTGCGCACGAACCCGGCGGCCACCACGTCGCCCGAGGCGTCCACCGCAACGGCCACGGCCTCCTCGCTGTCGTTGGACGTTCCGTTCCACCCGTAGCGCCAGAGCTCCGTCCCGTTGGCAGACGCAAGCCGGACGACGGTGAAGTCCCAGTTGGTTCCGGTGTTGTCCAGACGTCCCGCCGCGACCACATCCCCCCCGTCGAACCGCGCGAGGTCCGCGGCCTCGTCGCCCGCGCCGCTGGTTCCGTTGAGCTCGGTCCGCCAGATCTCCGAGCCGTCCACGGTGGAGAGTCTCGCGACCAGGAAATCCAGGGACGTGCCTACGTTGAACACCGACCCCGCGATGACGACGCCTTCGCTCGGGGACGGAATCGACACGATCGCGCGGCCCTGCCCGGGAAGGGTGGAGGTTCCGGTGACCGTGTGGCGCCAGATCTCCAAGCCGCCCTCACCGTCTAGCTTGACAGCCGTGAAGTCGAGGACCGTGCCGACCGCTAGGACGTCTCCGGCCTCGTCGCTTGTCACCTCACGGGCTTCGCCGTTCGAGTTCGGGACAGTGTTAACAAAGGTCCGCCATGCCGCAGCCGGTTCACACAGCAACAGGATCACGGCACCGCAGAGCACTGCGGCCCGCAGGCGGCTCGGTCTCTCCATCTCTCAGCTCCCGCGTCGCCCCGTACCCCTAAGTGTGGTCCGACAACCCCGCAATCGTCAAGTAAACCCTACCGTTGGCTGGCTCGGAGGCGCCCGAGATCTCCCCTCATTCTGACCGAGATCTCCCCTCATTCTGAGAGTGGCGCTTGTCGCAGGGAACGAGGCGGAATCCGCAAGGAGCTGCGCCTTTCTTTCGTATCCGGCCTCCGGGGGCAGGCGCGCCTGTAACCACCAGATAAGCGGTGACTTTTGCATTCCCCAGCGGGACTCCCGGCTTTAGGACGGCAAGCCGCGCGCCGTGCGCGAGGCGCGCAGTGAGGCGAAGCCGAACGCAGTGTGGGTGGCCCAGGCCGCCCTGGGCCGGGACCCACTAAGCCCTCCGTGTGAGCTCCGCGTAGGCGTAAACCAGCGCGAGGCCGCGGTAGGGGCGCCACCGTTCCGCAATTGCACGCATTTCGGCCTCCGTCGCGCGCGAACGGCGGCCCAGGAGTCCCTGCGCCAGGTACTTCACCACTCCGAGATCCGCGCCCGGGAACGCGTCGAGCCGGCCTAGGCCGCGCAGCAGGGCCGTTTCAGCCGTCCAGCGGCCTACCCCCTTCAACAGGGTGAGCCGCTCGATCACCTCCTCGTCGGGGAGCTCTCCGAGCTCGTCCTCCGATAGCTCGCCGGAGGCGAATCGCTGCGCGAGCGAGCGAATCGTCTCGGCCTTCGCCCGGGAGAGCCGAAAGCGCCGGAGCCAGCGGACCGTCTTCGGTGCAATATGATCCGGTGTCGGAAAGGCGTGGTACGTCCTCCCTTTCCACCGCGTCTCTTCTCCCAGCGCACGGATGAGCTCATCGCGGATGCTGTAGGCGAACGAGAGGTTCACCTGCTGCGCCACCACCGCCGTCACCATTGCTTCGAAGAGACTCGGGCAACCGGCGACCCGCAGTCCCCGGAAGGCGCGGATGGCCGGTCCGAAGATCGGATCCGATCGCATCGCACGGTAGAACGGACGCACATCGGTTCCGGCGCCGAGGGTACGCTCCAGCAGACGGCGGGCCGCGCCGACCGCGTCGGGATGAGACGCCCCGTGACCGTGGAGCTCGACGCCCAGACGAGCCCTCGAGGGGGGGCCTTCTTGGGAGATTCGGATGAGCACCGGCCGCTTCCGAATGAGGAGCAGGCGCGTGTAGACGCCGTTTTCCCAGTGGTCGACGGCCTCGGAGAACCGAACCAACCTGGCGATTGTTCGCTCCAACGAGTAGGGCGAGGGGGGAGTGGTTGTGAAGACGCAGCTCGCCTTCGGGCTCGTGCGTTCGTGATGTGCCGAGCCGGGACGCCGGCTCACGGCTCCACGAGGAGCACCGTGATGTTGTCCGGACCCCCTAGGGCGTTCGCGCGTTCGATGAGCCGATGCACCGCTTCGACGATCTCGGGAATCGAGGCGAGTTCGGCGATCTCCTGATCCGGCACGACGTCGTGAAGCCCATCGGTGGACAGCAGCAGCCGGGCCTCCCGCGGGACACGGCTCTGCACGAGCTCGGGCTGGACGTTGGGGGAGGGGCCGATGGCCTGCAGGAGGAGGTGCCGCTCGGGGTGGCGCCCCATCTCGTCCGGTTCCAACGCGCCTGCCTCCATGAGGAGACCCGCAAGCGTCTGATCTCGAGTCAGCCAATGGAGGCGCTCTCCCCGAATGAGCGCGGCGCGGGAATCTCCGACGTGACCCACGACTCCGGTTCTTCCGCGCACGTAGAGCGCGGTCAGCGTAGTCCCCATCCCGATCAGGCCTCGTGCTTCGGCCTCGTGGTACACGGCGCCGTTCGCCGCGAGAATCGCCTCGCAGAGCAAGGGGCCGATGTCACTAAGGCGTCGCGGCTTTTCACGCTTCCGCACCACCTCGACCAGTGTCTCGAGTGCCAGGCGGCTTGCGAACTCACCGGCGACGTGTCCGCCCATTCCGTCCGCCACGGCGAACAGCCCCAGGTCCGGAAGCGCCGAAACCGAGTCCTCGTTGTTGGCGCGTACGCGCCCTACGTCCGACGCCAGCGCGAATCGACACCTCACGAGAAATCCTCTCGCCCCATGACCTCACGCCGCAGGAGGCTGTACTGCACATGGTCGAGGTAGCGGCCGGCAACCAACTCGAGATCCCGCGCGACCCCCTCGCGCTCGAACCCCAGCTTCTCGACGACGCGGCAGCTTCTCCGATTTGCGGGGGCCACGTGCGCCTCGATCCGGTTGAGGCCGATCGTGCGAAAGCCGTGTTCGGTGACCGAGCCGGCTGCCTCGGTTCCGAATCCGTGTCCCCATTCGGAGTGTCGGATCCAGTAGCCGAGGCTCGCGCTCCGACGGGACCAGTCGACGCGGTGTAGTCCCACTATGCCGAGCAAGCGGGAGGAATCCTCTCGAAGGGCCACGAACTCGTACGTGGTGCAGCGGGTTCGGGCCAGTCGCGCCTGCCGAATGTAGCGTCTCGTGTCTGCCCGCGAGTGCCCCGGGTGCGCCCAGGGGAGCCATCGCACGAGCTGGGGGAGTGTCTCCAGGATCGCGTCATGGAGTGGACCCAAGTCCCCCCGGCGTAACGCACGCAGGTAAAGCCGCCCCGTGACCAGCGCAGGACCTGGCTCCTCTTCGATGGCGAACAGCGGGAGCCTCCTCTCTCGGGATGGAAGTCAATCAAGAAATCAACCGGAGCTGCGCGTACCGGAGCACGATGGTTTTCAGCCCCGCGCGGTCGAAGCGTACCCGGATCTTCGCGCTCCTTCCAGCACCCGCCAGCTCCAGCACCGTCCCCGCCCCGAAGACGGGGTGCTCCACACGCGACCCTGCACCGAGCGGAGGGACCTCGTCCCCCTCCCACTGCCCTTCGTTCCAGTCGATCCGTGGCTCCGACTCCGACGCGGGGTGGACCGGCGACCCCTCGGGAAAGTCCACTCTTGCCTCGGGGCTCCAGCCCGTACGGAGTTCGGGAGGGACCTCGGAGAGGAATCGACTCGGCGAATTGTGACGGATCGATCCGTACATCCGGCGCATCGTTGCGTTCGTGAGGTAGAGTCGCTTCATCGCGCGTGTCATCCCGACGTAGCAAAGCCGCCGCTCTTCCTCGATTGCCGAAGGGTTCGAAAGAGATGCGAAGTGGGGAAACAGACCCTCCTCGAGTCCGACGACGAACACGACGGGAAACTCGAGCCCCTTCGCAACATGCACGGTCATCAGGACGGCCCGATCCGAATCGGCGCGAAGCTCGTCCGCTTCCGAGAGAAGTGTCACCTGCTGGAGAAACAGATCGAGCAGGGGCTGTTCGGCCGAAAACTCGCCATCGGGGAGAGCTTCCTCGGCATTGAGCCGCTCGAACTCGGCCGCGGCCGAGAGGAGTTCCCGGAGGTTCTCGAGGCGCGATTCGGCCTCGATCGTTTCCGCCTGTTCGAGCAGCCGCAGATATCCCGTCCGGTCCAGGATGAGTTCGAGGAGCTCCGGAACGCTTCGCTTGGAGACCTCCGCCCGGAGACCGTCGAGAAGCTGGAGGAGGTCTTCCACGCGCCGCGTCGCGGGACGCCCGAGGTTCCCATCGCGCGCGCCACGCTCGATTGCTCGGTAGAGGCTCGTCTGCTGCTCCTCTGCGAGGCTCAGAGCTCGCTCCACGGTCGTCCGCCCTATTCCGCGGGTCGGCGTGTTGATGATCCGGAGCAGGCTCTCGGTATCGTCGGGATTCCGGAGTACCCGTAGGTAGGCGAGCGCATCCTTCACCTCCGCACGATCGTAGAAGCGTGTGCCCCCGACGACCGCGTAGGGGAGGTTGTACTTGAGGAGCTCTTCCTCGAGGGGGCGCGACTGTGCGTGGGTTCGGTAGAAGATCGCCGCATCCCCGAGGCGCATTCCCTCCTCCTGAATACGCAGCAGCTCACCGATGACGTATGCGGCTTCGCCCCGCTCGTCTGCCGCTTCGAAAAAGCGCACCGGGTCGCCCCCCGCCTGCTCGGTGTAGAGTTGTTTTCCCTTCCGCTCGACGTTGTTTTCGACCACCGCCGTTGCCGCGGAGAGGATCGGCTGCGTGGAGCGGTAGTTCTGCTCGAGGCGGACCACGTGGGCCCCCGGGAAGTCCTTCTCGAACTCGAGAATGTTGCGGATGTCGGCTTCGCGGAAGGCGTAGATCGATTGGTCTTCATCTCCCACAACGCACAGATTGCCGTGCCGTTGCGCGAGGAGCCGCAAGAGCCGGTACTGTACCGGATTCGTGTCCTGGTACTCGTCAACGAGGATGTAGCGGAATCGCTCCAGATAGTACCGGAGGACTCCAGGGTGGTTCTCGAAAAGTCGCACCGTGAGAAGCAGTAGATCCCCGAAGTCGAGCGCATTCGCCCGGCGCAGCTCCGTCTGATAGCGCTGATAGATTTCTGCCAGCCGGTTCGTCGCGAGCGTGTCTCGCTCCGCGACGTCGGCGGGGAAGAGCCCGCGGTTCTTGACACGGTCGATCTCGGACCGCATCGCCCGCGGCGGGTAGGCTCGATCGTCGAGGTTCAGGGCGCGGAGAACGCGCTTCACCGCCGCCAGCGAGTCGGCCTGGTCGTAGATCACGAAGCTGCGCTCGAAGCCGAGGTGACCGATCTCTCGTCGGAGAATTCGAGCGCAGGTGGAGTGGAAGGTGGCGACCCAGACCCCCGCGCCTTCTCCGAGGAGCCGCTCGAGCCGCTCCTGCATCTCCCGGGCCGCCTTGTTCGTGAAAGTGACGGCCAAGATGTCGTGGGGCTGCGCGCGTCCGCTCGCGATTAGGTGAGCGACGCGGTGGGTGAGCGTTCGGGTCTTTCCGCTTCCCGCACCCGCCAGAACGAGCAGAGGTCCGTCCCCGTACAGGACGGCCTCGCGCTGCGCGGGGTTCAGGTCTTCGAGGATCCGGGCGACGGGCTGCAAGGGGCGAGTGAGTCTACCGGGCGCCCCTCGCTTCTGCTACTCGACGGTCACACTCTTGGCCAGGTTGCGTGGCTGGTCGACGTCCGTCCCCTTCAGCGTTGCGACCTGGTAGGCTAGGATCTGCAGCGGTACCGTGCCGATGACGGCGGAGAGCGGATCGGGCGCGGGGGGGACCGCGATCACCTCGTCCGCGGCCGAAAGCGTCTCGGTATCACCGACGCGCGCGACCGCGATCACGATGCCCCCGCGTGTCCGGACCTCAGCGGCGTTCGCGAGGATCTTGGCATGGGTATCGGGCTGGTTCGCGACCACAACGACCGGGAAGTTGTCGTCGATCAACGCGATGGGGCCGTGCTTCATCTCCGCGGCGGCGTACCCCTCAGCGTGGATGTACGAGAGTTCTTTGAGCTTCAGGGCGCCTTCGAGCGCGGTCGGGAACCCCACGCCCCTTCCCAAGAACAGGAAATCGTGAGCGTGCGAGTGGCGCCTCGCGATCCCCGCGATGTGATCCCAAAGGCCGAGTGTCTGCTCCACCTGTCGAGGGAGCCGGCGCAACGCCTGGATGTGCTTCCGGACCTCATCCGACGAGAGCGCGCCGCGAAGAAGGGCGAGCTTCAGGGCGATCAGGTGGAGCGCCACGATCTGAGTGGTGAAGCACTTCGTGGATGCCACACCGATCTCTGGACCGGCATGCGTGTAGAGAACGTCGTCGGACTCCCGCGCAAGCGAGCTATCGTGAGTGTTGGTTACCGCGAGCACCCGGGCACCCAATCGAGCGCCCTCACGGGAGGCTGCGAGCGTGTCGGCTGTCTCTCCCGACTGGGAGACGGCGATCAGGAGGTCGTCACTTCCGAGGACGGGCTCGCGATACCGGAACTCGCTTGCGAGCTCCGCATCTGCGCGGATCCGCGCATAACGCTCGATCATCCATCGACCGAGGAGGGTGGCGTGAAACGCCGTGCCACACGCGACGAGCTGAACACTCCGAAGCCCGCGGGCCCACCCCGCGTCGAGTTCGATCCCGTCCAGGTCGATGTCCCCGTTGTCCTCGAGCGCCCGCGTCCCGATCGTGTCCGCGATGGCCCGGGGTTGCTCGAAGATCTCCTTCTTCATGAACCGCTCGTAGCCGCCCTTCTCCGCCTGCACCGGATCCCAGCGGATCTCGCGTGGCGGCCTCTCGATCGGTTGTCCCTCCAGGTTGAACACGGACAGGGTATTCGCTGTGATGAGAGCAACATCCCCGTCCTCGAGCGGGAAGACACGCCTCGTGTACGGGAGGATGGCAGGGATGTCCGATGCGACGAAGCGTTCTTCGTCGCTCTCACCGAGAATGACTGGACTCCCGCCGTTGCGTGCGGCAACGATTCGGTCGGGCTCCTCCTCATCGAGCACCGCGATGGCGTAGGAACCCTCGATCCGGGCCACAGCGGCCCGAACCGCCTCGAGAAGCGGCTTTCCCTGCCTGCGCTCCGAATCGATCAGGTGGGCGATGATCTCGGTATCGGTCTGCGACCGGAACGTGTGTCCTCGGCTGATGAGCTCATCCCGGAGGGCGCGGTAGTTCTCGACGATTCCGTTGTGAATCACCGCCACCGACCCCACCAGGTGGGGGTGCGCGTTTTCCACGGAGGGGCGCCCGTGTGTGGCCCACCGCGTATGGCCGATTCCGACTTCTCCCGCGAGCGGGGCATCGCCGAGTGAGGCCTCCAGGTTGCAAAGCTTCCCTGCCGAGCGGACGACCCGGATCTTCCCTTGGTGAACGATCGCGATCCCAGCGGAGTCGTAGCCTCGGTATTCCAGGCGGCGAAGCCCATCCAGGATGACGTCCTGCGCTCGCCTCGTCTTTCCGGCGAATCCGACGATCCCACACACGACCTGGCTAGCTCTCCTTCTTGTCCGGAGCGGAGGTTCGCGAAAGCCACCTCTCACGCCACTGCTCCACGTTGCGCTGGCGGCCCCGTGCTACACCGAGTGCTCCCTCGGGCACGTCTTTCGTGATCGTTGAGCCAGCCGCGATATACGCGTCGGCATTCACGCTGAGCGGCGCGATCAGGTTTGCATTACAGCCGATGAACGCTCGATCACCGATCACGGTTCGGTGCTTGATCTTCCCGTCGAAGTTGACCGTGATTGCGCCGCAGCCGATGGTGACTCCGCTACCGACATCAGCATCTCCGATGTAGGAGAGATGATCGGCCTTTGTGCCTGGACCAATTCGGGAGTTTTTTATCTCTACGAAGTTGCCGATTCGCACGTTGTCTTCGAGGACGGTCTGCGGACGCAGGTGCGCCGAGGGGCCGACCTCACAGCCTGGACCTATGGCCGAGCTTTCGATGAAGCAGTGGGGCTTGATGAAGACGTCGTCCTCCAGGGTGGAGCGGTCGATGACCGCTCCAGCCGAGATGCGGCACCGCGATCCGATACGGCTCCCGTCGCGCAGGACACAGCCCGGCTCCAGGATCGTGTCTTCGCCGATCTCGCAGTCCGCATCGATGTAGGTGTGTTCGGGATCGGTGATCGTAATTCCCCGAAGCATCCAGTCGTGCGCGATGCGTCGGCGGAGAGTCGCTTCTGCGAACGCCAGGTCGGCGCGATCGTTCACGCCGAGCGCCTCCGTCCAGTCCTCGACCGAGACGGTCTCTACCCGATGCCCCCCCCGAAGCGCGATCTCGACGATGTCCGTCAGGAAGTACTCTCCCTTCGCGTTCTGGTTGCCGACCTGTTCGAGCGTGCGGACGAGGAACGGTCCCCGCGCGACGTAGAGCCCCAAGTTGACCTCGCGAATCTCCCTAACCGCTTGATCCGCGTCGCGCTCCTCGACGATCCGGTCGATCGAACCGTCCGGCCCCCTCACTATCCGGCCGTAGGGGGGCGTGTCGGGGAACTCGCCGGTCAGAAGCACGAGATCGGCGCGGCTCTCCACGAACTGTTCGACCACCCGTGCAAGCGTCCCGGCGCGGTAGAGCGGATGATCCCCGTTGAGGACCAGGACCGGGCCCTCGTGCGAGGTGAGCAGCGATCTCGCCTGCAGGACCGCATGCCCGGTGCCGAGCGGTTTCTCCTGTCGAACGATCTCGACCGACAGCCCCTTGAGCGCTGCTCGCATCTGCGGTTCGTCGTCCCCAACGACTACGGCCGTCCGGACCGGGCCCACCTCCTGGACCGTGCGGATCGCGTGCAGAAGAATCGGTCGCCCACAGACGGCGTGCAGAAGCTTGGGAGTACGGGAACGCATGCGCGTGCCTCGGCCCGCCGCGAGCACCAGGCCGAAAAGTGCGTCGGTGTCTCCCATGTCTCCCCCTGCTTCCAACGTGCGAGCCGAAGAGATCCCGTGTCCTCGGCTTAGGCGAGCATCAGGAAGTCGGAGCCCTCCTCCAGTCCCGCGGTCGAAAGCGCGGCGCGGATCTCATCGCGCGCGCCGCGGCTCGCCACTCCCCCTAATACCCTTACACCCTCATCACGCCACGCGCCGGCGCGTCCCGCAACCGCGTCGGGCGCCAGAATCGGAATCCCGCGCCACGTTCTGCCGGCGCGCTCCGGTCGGATGTCGATGAAGCTTCGAACGGTCACTCCCTCACGTGTGAGCAGCCGCGTCAGAAGACGACCCGTTCGCCCCGCGCCCCACACCACCGCCGCACGCATCGGATGAACCCGTCCGATATAGTGCGCCTTTACGCGAAGAAACGCCTCCCGACCGTAGCGAGGATCCCGTCTCGACAGGCGACGGGGGTGATCCCGCCAACGGTGGAGAACACGCGCAACCTTGCCGAGCCGGTGTCCCTTCTCGAGGAGACGATACAGAAGATCCAGGTCCTCGGGCCACGGACACTCCCGGTAGTCGCCGACCGCCCCGACGGCGTCGCGGCGAAAGAGCCACGTCGGGTGAGGGATCGGACACTCGACGAACGCCTCCCGGGCGATCTCTCGCGGCGTCACCAGGCGGTTCACCCATTCCGTGTAGAGCCGGTATCCATCCGCGAGGCCGCCCGCGCGGAACGATTCCACCTGCGTTCCGACGAGTACGAGTTCGGGATGTTCCTCGAGCAGTGCGAGCTGAGCCGAGAGACGATCGGGGAAGATCTCGTCATCGGCGTCCATTCGCGCCACGAAGCTGGCCCGCGCCGCTTGAAGGCCCGTGTTCAGGGCGTGCACAATCCCGCGGGGCGGGGTCCGTAAGACCCGCACCCGCGAGTCCCTTCGACTCCAAACTTCGAGACTGGCCGGCGTAGCGTCGTTCGAGCCGTCGTCGACGCACACGAGTTCGAGCTCGACGTTCCGGCTCGCGAGCACCGAGTCGACGGCTCCGTCCAGGGTCGGGCCCCCGTTTCGGACGGGAAGTACGACGCTTACCTCCGGGGCTACCACGCGGGGAGGTTTGCTTTCTCATCGATCTACGGCAACCCAGCAGGACTTTCCGGGTTATCGGCGAGGCAAGCTCGCCTGCCCGGCTTCGCGAGGCTCCGCCTCGCTGCGCGCGCCGCTCCCGCGGCGCTTGCGGTTTCCGGAAAATCGGCGCGCAGCGCGCAGCTTGCCTTGACCTCCCGAGTGGAAGGGCCGTACCTTGTAAGAGCCGAACCGCGAGGGAGGCCGAGTACCACGGAGCTGCACGGACAGACTTACGGGCTCAAGGCGAGCCAGATTCGTCGCCTCCGAAACCTGTACAAGCGCCGCCTCCCGCGCAACCGCCTGGTCTCTCAGGAGTTTGCCCGGCGGATTGCGGAGATCTCCTTCGAGATCGGACGCCAGGTCGGGGCGCTGGTGAACCGGCGCGGGCAGGTGGAGTACGTAACCGTCGGGGACCCCTTCCGAGTCGAGCTGCCTGATTTCAAACGCGTGCGCGGCGGCCCGGGGCGCTTCCGGGGTCTGCGCTGCCTTCATACGCACCTTCGCGACGAGTCGTTGACGCGGGACGACCTCACCGACCTGCAGCTCTTGCGTCTCGATGCGATGGTCGCGATCCAGGTCGACGAACGGGGCCTCCCGACGCTGACGGAGTACGCTTCTCTGTGTCCCCCGAGCGAGTCCGGGGAGCTGGTCGAGGTTCATCCGCCTCTCCCGCCGAGTCGGCTCGAGTTCGATTTTCTGGAGTGGATCGAGTCGCTGGAGGACGAGTTCGCCGAAGGTCAGCGCGGGACCGAGGTGGCAGGCGCAACCGACCGGGCGATCCTCGTCGGGGTCTCGATCGGAAAGGACCTCCGCGCCGAAGAGCGGCTCGCGGAAATGCACGAATTGGCGGGGACAGCCGGGGTCGCAGTCCTCGACGTCGTCTGCCAGAGGCGTTCGAGTCCCGATCCTCGGTACCTCATTGGAAAGGGGAAAATCCAGGACCTGGTGGTGCGCGCCTGGCAGCTCGGCGCGGACCTCGTGATCTTCGACCGGAACCTCACACCTGTCCAGATCCGACACATCACCGATCTCGTCGAGGCGCGGATCGTCGATCGAACCCAGCTGATTCTCGACATCTTCGCGCAGCACGCGCGCACGCGGGAGGGCCGCATCCAGGTGGAGCTGGCCCAGCTCCGCTACCGACTGCCGAGGCTCGTCGGTCGGGGGGAGTCGATGAGCCGGCTGACCGGTGGGATCGGTGGACGTGGCCCGGGCGAGACGAAGCTCGAGGTCGATCGGCGGCGGGTTCGCGATCGGATCCGGCGACTGGACGGGCAGCTCGACCAGGTGTCGCGGCAGCGGCAGACGCGGCGCGTGAAACGCAACCGGGAAGGACTTCCGGTTCTCTCCATCGTCGGCTACACGAACGCGGGAAAGTCGACGCTCCTGAACTGGCTTACCCACAGCCGCGTCTCGACGGCCGATCAGCTATTCGCCACGCTCGATCCCTCGTCGCGTCGGCTCCGTTTCCCCAAAGAGCGGGACGTCATCATCACCGACACGGTGGGGTTCATCCGCGATCTGCCGCCGGACCTCATCGCGGGTTTCCGGGCCACGCTCGAGGAGATCCACGACGCCAACGTCCTCCTTCACGTGGCCGATGCTTCGAGCCCCGACGTGGAGGTCCACATCGAGGACGTTCGGGCTCTCCTGGTGGAGCTGGGGCTCGGCGACAAGCCGGAGTGCCTTGTTCTCAACAAGTGCGATAAGCTTTCCTCCCGCGAGGCCACGGCACTCGCGCGGCAGATGGGGGGGGTCCCGATCTCGGCACTGACCGGCTGGGGCGTGGAGGAGCTGCTCCGGCAGGCGGAGCTTCTGCTCTTTCCAGCGGACGTCGAGGAGATCGGGGCGCGGCGGATCCACGCAATCGGCAGAGGAGCCTAGCGATGAACGGATTTCGGCGGGTCCGGATCGTCGGGACCGGAATGTACGTTCCGCCCCGAGTGGTGACGAACCACGACATGGCACAGTGGATGGATACGAGTGACGAGTGGATTCAGCAGCGAACCGGAGTCGTCGAGCGCCATTGGGCGGACGGGGACATCACGCTAACCGATATAGGATACGAGGCCTCCGTGCGTGCACTCGAGGCTGCGGAGATAGGCCCCGAGGACCTGGACGCGATCATCGTGGCGTCCCTCACGCCGATCCATCAGTTCCCCGGAAACGCGGTGTTTCTGCAGGACCGCCTCGGCACCTCCGAGATTCCCGCAATGGACCTCCGGTGCCAGTGCACGGGCTTTATCTACGCACTCCACGTGGGGTCTCTTTTCGTGGGCTCGGGGCAGTACGAACGCGTGCTCGTCGTCGGAGCGGAAATGCACTCGGTCGGGCTCGACCTCAGCACGCGGGGGCGCGACGTGTCGGTGATTTTCGGAGACGGTGCGGGTGCGGTGCTTCTGGCCCCCTCCGATGATGCCGATCGTGGAATCCTCTCCGCCCACCTTCACGCGGAGGGACGCTACGGCAACAAGCTCTGGGTGGAGGGACCCGGCGCTGCGTTCACGCCGTACTGCACCACGGAGCTCGTGGAGTCGGGGCGGATCTGGCCGAAGATGGAGGGCCGGTTCGTCTTCAAGCACGCCGTGAACCGCCTGCCGGAGGTGATGAAGGAGGCGCTCGAGGCCAACAAGTGCTCGCTCGAGGACGTGGACCTGTTTCTCTTCCACCAGGCGAACCTCCGGATCAACGAGTAC
>DAOUZG010000183.1 GCA_030665705.1 Deltaproteobacteria bacterium
CCTGTTCGTGGCCAACATCTACGGAATCGATCTCGGGATCTCGGGTCAGCTCGTGATCTTTCTCGTCGCCATCGTGACCGCGATCGGCGCACCCGGAATCCCCTCGGCGGGCATGGTCACCATGATCGTCGTGCTCGAGTCGGTCGGGCTTCCGGGAGAGGCGGTCGGAATTCTGCTCACGATCGACCGGTTCCTCGACACGTTCCGCACGATGGCCAACGTGGACGGGGACACGGTAGTCGCGGTCTGCACGGCGCGCTCCATCGGCCCTTCGGCTCGAGCCACGCCCTAACTGAAGTCGGTTATCGGGGAGACGGTGATCAGCGCGAGGCCTCCATCGCGAGGCTGGCCCCGGTCACACCGAGCTCCCGAAGCATCGCGCCGCGCACGGCGATGAACCGCTCCTTGTTCCTCGCGAAGACGGGCTTTCCAGCCGGGAGCTTCACCCGCAACGGATCCACGAACCGGCCGTTCACCTTCAGGCGGTAGTCGAGATGCGGACCGGTCGCGAGACCCGTCCTCCCTACGTAGCCGATCACCTGCCTCTGGCGCACCCGAGCCCCGGTCTGGATCCCCTCCGCGTAGCGGGAGAGGTGTCCGTAGTAGGAGATGTAGCGGTTGGGATGGCGGACCTTGACGAGCCTCCCGAACCCGCCGCTCCATCCGCGGAAGACCACCACCCCGTCGGCGACGGCCCAGATCGGCGTGCCCATCGGCGCTGCGTAGTCGATGCCCTCGTGAGGCCGACGGACCTTCAGGATCGGGTGAAGACGCGATTTGGAGTAGCGTGAGCTGATTCGCGTGTACCGGACGGGGGCGCGCAGGAACGTCCGCCGCACCGACGACCCGTCCGTGCGGTAGTAGTCGCCGTATCCGTCATCGTCCTCGAAGTAAACGGCGACGAAGGTCTCGTCGAGGCCGGTGTACTGCGCTGCGAGAACCTTTCCGTAACGGACGAAGCCGTCGCGGTCGTAGAACTTCTCGAACACCGCACGGAACCGGTCCCCGGGGCGCGTCTGCCGAGAGAAGTCGATGTCCCAGGCGAAGATGTCGGCGAAGTCGTGGACGAGGTCCGGACCCTCGCCGAGTGCCACCATCGTCTCGAACAGCGACCGGTGGACCGTGCCCGAGAGCCGCACGACGCGTCGCTCGAGCGGTACCTCCTGGTGGCTCGGGACGAAGGCTCCGTTCTCCCCCGGGCGCAAACGGTAGAGGTCCCTGCGACCCCGCTGGAACTCGAAAGAGAGGAGACCCCCGTGATCGTCCCGGACCAGAGCAAAGGAGTCGCCTGCGTGGGCGTACCGGAAGTCGAACACGGGCCGCATGCCCCGCGCGATCTGGTCAACCGTCCGCGGACCGACACCCTCGCGCCGGAGCGCGTCCGCCAGCGTTCGTCCGTTTCGGATCCGCCCGGTCACCACGCGAACCGAGGGGGCCGAGGCGCCGTTCCCATCGGGGGCCTCTTCCTCAGCGAGGGTGCGGTCCGAGAGCTCAGGGTCCGAAACGGCGTCCACCGGGATGGACTCGGTCCTATCGGTGGCCACCCCCTCCGGTGACTCGGGCCCCTCCGGCACTGGGGCTGCGGCCAACAGCTCCTCCTGGGGCGGAGAAGGTGTGTCGGAGAGTGCGGAGGCCCCGAGCGGGCGGGCGAGTTGCTCGATCGCCACATAGGTCAGAAGGGCCGAGACCGCGAAGGTCAGCACAGGACCCCACCAGACCCTTCTCCGGGTCCGGAACGGCCCGAAACCGGTCCTCAAGACCGGGTCCAGCTCCGGCCCCTGCCTCCCCCCGCCTTGCATTACTCGGCTCCTAAGCTGTGCACCGCTCCGCCGCAGCCTGAGGCCCCCGGGTCGGGCCGCAGTATGGATGGCCTATAGTCCGTAGAAGGGCAAGCGATCCTCGGGATCCACGCCCCCGAATTGAGGATCGGTCGAATGGACCTCCTAGCTGGAGCGGCGCGGCTGGAAATCACACCTGCGCCCGGGATCGAGCTGATGGGCTACGGAGCCCGGACGGGTCGCGCCAGCGGGGTTCACGATCCCCTGTACGCCCGGGCACTTACCCTGCGGAGCTCCCAGAAGGGCCCGGAGTCCTCTTCCGTCGTCCTCGTCTCTGCCGATCTTTGTCTGATCACCCCGGACCAGGCGCTGTGGATCCGCCAGGAAGTCGCTCGAAAGGTCGGCCTGGTGCCGGAGGCGGTCCTGGTTTCCTGCACGCACACCCACTCGGGCCCAGACACCGGCCTGGCGGCCCACCTGAGCCGCCGAGAGGAGCCCCCCTACGTGGCTTCGCTTCTTGGAACGCTCGCGGAAGCCGGGATCCGTGCCTGGGCCACGGCCTCCCCCGCACGGCTGCGTTGGAACCGGACTGCCACCCACATCGGGCGGAACCGTAGGTGCGCCGACGGTCCTCTCGACCCCGAGATCCTGGTTCTCCAGGTGCAGGACGACCGGGGCGCCACACGGGCCGTCCTCTACCACCACGCCTGTCACGGGACCGTCCTGGGTCACGACAACCTCGAGATCTCCGCCGACTGGCCCGGTGTGGCAAGCGCGCGGATCGAGGAGGCAACGGGCGGCACCGCATTGTTCGCGCTCGGGGCGCACGCCGACATCGACCCCCGCACGCGGGGGCTCATGGACCTCGCGATCAGCGGCCAGAGCCGAGGCCTCGGGTTCGACGCGGTCGAGTGCCTCGGAGGAGAGGTCGCGGAGGCGGTCCTCGAGAGCCTGGGCTCGCCCGGAGGGGCCGCCGACGAGGTCCCGATTGCCGCCGCGGCTCGCTCGATCCGCCTCCCGATCCACCTCGGCGATCGACCCGAGGGAACGGCCCGGAAGGAGCTCGCGGAGCGAAGGGAGGAGCTGGCGCGCTGGCTGGGGGTCTCCGCGCAGGAGTTCCCCCGCCTCTCCGAGCTCGAGGCGAGAGTCCGGGCGCGGACCACGGGGCTTCCACCCTCCGAGGCCCGCGAGTGGATTGCACGCGCGCGTCTCTACGTCCGGGACCGGACGGGACGCCACTGGACGGGAGGGGCGCACGCGGTCGACGTGGAGGCGCAAGTCTTACGGATCGGTGAGGGGGCGTTCCTGGCGCTACCGCTCGAGCCGACCACCCAGGTGGGGCTCGACTGGAAGCTCCGAGCTCGAAACCGAGTCCCGTTCTCAGGGGTGGTGGGGATCGCAAACGGGTGGCTCCGCTACCTGCCGCACCCGGAAGACCTCGCCGACCCGCTTGCCCATCAGAGCTACGAGGTCCTCTCGAGCCTGCTCGCCCCCGGCGCCTGCGAGAAACTGCTCGACCTCGGCGAAACCCTCCTCGACGAAACCCTGTCCGGCTGAGTGTGTCCCCCGGCTCGGCTTGTCGCCCTGCGGCTCAGCTCGTTCCCTGCCGGACCCTTTCCCTACTCCTGCCGGGTTGCCCTGCGCCTCGGCTTGTCGGAGTCGAGTCTCAGCGGTGCTCGTGCAGCTGGGGGTCCGAGGCGACCGTGCCGGCCGGGTGTGTCAGGAGCCTTCGCGGAGGTCGGTGATGGCCTTGTGGACCGTCTCGAACAGCGGCTCGACGTCGCGCTCCTCGAGACACGAGAAGGCGACCCGGATGTCGTGCGCGCCGATCGAGATGAGCCCGACCCCGTATTGGTCCAGGAGATGGACCCGAAGCTGCTCGGCATCGACCCCCTTGACCTGGATGCACATGAAGTAACCCGCGTTGAACGGGTAGACCGTCCAGCTGTCGCGGTATCGCTCCTGACGTACCACCTCGCCCACGCGGCGAGCCCTCGCCCGTAGCGCCTCGAACTTCGCCCGCCGCTCCTTCTGGATCGTCGGAGAACGAAGGGCGGAGAGGACGATGCTCTGCGACAGGTGTGGGCTGTTCGAGATCCCGGCTCGAATCGCGCCCATCATCTTCTTCTCCAGGGCCTCGAGCACGGGCTGGGGGTCGTCGAGCGGAGGCGGACCGAAGGTCAGGAACCCGCACCGGAATCCCCAGACGAACAGCTCCTTCGTCGCGGCGTCGAGCTTGATCGTCAGCACGCGGGGATGGAGGTTCGCGAGCAGCCCGAACGGAGATTCTTGGAGCGCCGCGTCGTCGTAGACGAGCCCGAAATAGGCGTCGTCCGTGAGCACGAGGATCCGGCGCCCCTTCTCCGCCGCCTCGACCACCGCGTCGCGGATCTCTTCCACCTCCCCGAGGGTCGGCATGTAGCCGGTCGGATTGTTCGGGAAGTTCAAAAGCAGGATCGTCTTCTCGCCTTCGGCAAGAAGAGCTTCCCGCAGACCGGCCGTGTTGAACCGCTCCCCCTCGTAGGTCGGAAACGTCTCGACCCGGCCGCCCAGGCGTACCTCGTAGTTGAGCCGGTAGTTGCCCCAGAGCTTGTCGGGGAGGAGGATCCGGTCCCCGGGGTCGACGAAC
>DAOUZG010000015.1 GCA_030665705.1 Deltaproteobacteria bacterium
TCGGCCCTCCCGGACCACACTGTCAGCCTGTCCGACGATCTGGAAAGTCGGAAGCCCCTGCCCAGCCTCCACCTCGACCGAGACCAAGACTCCCTCGACGCCGTGGAGCGTCGCGCCGAAGACCCGGGTCCACATCGACCCCCCTCTTTCCGGGACCTCAGCGACGAGGGAAACGAATCACCCTCGATACGGGATAGGGTGAAGGCGCGCCGAAGGATGGCATACTACCGAGACCCTTTCTACGGGTCTGCTCCAGCTGTGACGATCCCGGGACGAAAAAAGCGCGTTGTGAGCGGCCTGCGAGCCGCGTCGATCCTGTTGCTGCTTGGGCTCCTGGGGTGTGGAAACGGGGCGACGCAGGGTGCCAAAGGGCCCAGGTTCAACGCTGAACGTGCCTTCGCGGATCTGCGTGAGCTCGTGGCCCTCGGCCCGCGCCCCTCCGGTTCCGAAGGCGCGCGGCGGGCACGGGAGCTCATCACGAGCCGGCTCGGTCAGGCTGGGTGGCCGGTCCGGGAGCACTCGTTCCAGGCGGAGCCTCCGGATGGAGATCCGGTCGCGATGGTCAATTTGATCGCGGAGCTTCCCGGCGCACGGCCCGGCTGGATTCTGTTCGGGACCCACTACGACACAAAGCAGATCGAGGGCGTCCGTTTCGTGGGTGCAAACGACGGGGCCTCCGGTGTGGCTCTCCTCCTCGAGCTGGCGAGGCAGCTCGCGCCCGAACGACGCCCCTACGGCGTGCGTCTCCTCTTCTTCGACGGGGAGGAGTCGTTCGGGCCGTACATCACACCGGAAGATGGGCTGTACGGCAGCCGAGCCCTGGCCGAGCAGATGCAGCGGTCGGGCGAGCTGGCCCGAACCCACGCGCTCATCCTCGTCGACCTGGTGGCGGATGCCGACCTGGGCCTGGAGGACGACCAGAACTCCTCCTCCCAGCTTCGCCATCTGCTGCAGGAGGTGGCCTCCGACCTCGGCCTAGAGGACGCGGTAGCGGCAGGGGGCTCGAGGGCCATCATCGATGACCACGTCCCTTTCGTCGAAAACGGACTGACCGAGGTGCTCTGTCTGATCGATCTGCGCTACGGAGACCGCACGATGCCAGGACCGTTCTGGCACACGGCTCGGGACGACCTCCGCGCGGTCTCCGTGGAGAGCCTGAATACGGTCGGGACGCTGGTGGTCGAATTCTACAAGCGTCTTACTGGGGCGCTGGAAGACGGCGGGGCGGCATCTACCCGGTAGGGGGCTTCGCTATCATTTCGAGATTGCGGCCGGGGCCGAGGGTCCCGCCGCGGAAGTGGGAGGTGAATGATGAAGGTTCAGGCCTTGGCGCTGGCGGCGCTGGTGGTGTTGGCGGGCTGCCAGAGCAACACCGGAACTGTCATGGACAAGAAGGCCACGAAGGGTGCCATCCTCGGGACACTCGCGGGAGCCGTTGCCGGGGCTGCGATCGGCGGGCACGATCATCGGGCGGGCGGCGCGATCATCGGCGCGGCCACCGGGGCCATCGCCGGGGGACTGATCGGGACCTATCTGGACAAGCAGGCCCAGGAGCTCGACGCCATTCCGGGTGCCGAGGTTCAACGCCGGGACGACTCGCTCCTCGTGAACTTTCAAAGCACGCTGCTCTTTGACACAAACTCCTCGACGCTCAATCCCGGTGCTTATGACCGCCTCCGCTCCCTCGCGCGGACGCTGAACAACTATCCGAAGAGCGACGTGATCATCAAAGGACACACCGACAGCGTTGGGTCGGAGATCCACAACCAGACGCTCTCCGAGCACCGCGCCGATCGAGTCCGGAATTTCCTGGTCGCGGAGGGCGTGGCCTCCCCGCGCGTGACCGCGATCGGCTTCGGTGAGTCGATGCCCATTTCGACCAACGCCAGCCCCGAGGGGCGCCAGCAAAACCGCCGGGTCGAGATTGAGATCCGGCCCTACGACGAGGTGCTCCGAAGCGGGGCCACGCGCTAGCAGAAGGGAGAGCTAAGGTCGCGACGTTCATGCGCCGATCACACGCGCGAATGCTCTCGTCCGTGAGCTCGGCGCGCAGGGGTGCCTGTCTGCTCAGGCTCGTCCTCCTCGTCAGCCTGGCCGTACCCATCTCCGCGCTCGCGGCTGAAGAGCCGGAGGGAGTGCGGATCGAGGTGGAGAGCCCCCAGACCCGCAGCGTTGTTCGCAATCGGACGGATATGGCGCCCCTTGCCGGGATCGCAACGGCGGCGGGGTTAGGACCGTCCCGATTCGATGTCATGCTTGTACTCGATGTGTCGGGCTCGACGAAGTATCCCAGCGGCATCGACGTGGACGGGGACGGAGAGATCGGCGAGACACGAAGCGCGCTGCTGCGCGCCCTTCCTGAAACCGTCAACACCGACCCCGACGATGGGGTTCTCGCCGCCGAAGTGCAGGCGGCCCGGGCCCTCCTCGACGGGCTCGACCCCGCCCGCGTGCGTGTGGGTGTGGTCACGTTTGCCGGGGAGATCGATCCGGCGACCGGCCGTCGGCGCTCTCCATACCAGGTGGACGCCTACCTGGAGCACCCGCTCACGGACGACTACGACCGGATCCGACAGGCGCTGGAGGCGATCCGTCTGCGGGGCTCCAGCGGCGGGACGAACATGGAAGCCGGGATCAAGCTCGCAATTCGCGAGCTGGCGGGGCTGCCCGAGGCGGCCTCGCGGCCACGCTCCGACGCCAAGAAGGTCATTCTCATCTTGACCGACGGGAAGCCCTCGCTGCCGTTCGGTATGGGTAACGTCGAGGATCCGGAGGACATCGAGGCGGTTGTGGCCAGCGCGCGCTTGGCCCGAGCAGGAGGGATCCTAGTCAACGTCTACGGCCTCGGTCCCGGCGCCATCGACTACCCCGTCGCGGCCACCGAGGTGGCCAGAGTTTCGGGTGGGATCTACACGCCGGTTCGGCGTCCCGGAGACATCGTGAAAATCCTGTCGGGAGTCTCGTTCGCCAATATCGAGGACGTCGTGGCCGTGAATCTGACGCTCGGCGAGATGTCGGCGCCCGAAGATATCCTGCTCCACCCCGACGGCTCGTTTCAGGGGTTCGTTCCGGTCCGTCCGGGGCAGAACCGGATTCGTGTCTCGGCGCTCGCCTCCGACGGGACCCGCGGCTCGACCGAGTTCGAGATCGAGTTTCGTCACCTGGACCTGACCGACGCGGAGCTCGAGGCCGAGCTCGAGCGTGTTCGCCGACGGAACCGGGAAATCCAGATCATGATGGAGCGCAAGCGCCAGGAGGCGTTCCGAAAGCGCGAGCGTGAACGGGCCCTGCGCATCGAGGTCGAAAACGACGAGGAGACCGAACCGTGAGGAGATTTCTTCTGCCGCTGGTGATGGCATTGCCGCTGCTTGTTCAGAGTATCCCGGCGAGCTATGCCCAGGCTCCCGAGACGGGGGAGCAGGGGGGCGTGGCCGCGGTGGAATTGCCCACCACGGACGACGGACGCCGGACGCTGCGCGACTGGTACGCACTGGGCGGCTGGATCATGCACGTGATCGTCGCCTGCTCGGTGGTGAGCTTCGCACTCGTCCTGGAGCGGTTGTGGAGCCTGCGGCGTCGGAACGTGATCCCCAGAAACTTCCTGGCGCAGATTCGGGACCACTGGCACCGCCGAGAGGTTCCGCAGGTGCTCGCGCTGTGCGCAGCCTCGGACAGCGCGATCTCGCGCGTACTACGCGCGGGACTCATGCACCTCGGCGAGGGGATGACGCGTATGGAGGACGCAATCGCGACCGCCGGCTGGCACGAGCACACGCTTCTTCGACGGAACCTCTCGCTGCTCGCCTCGCTCGCCAACATCGCGACCATGCTCGGGCTTCTCGGTACCGTGCTCGGGATGATCGCGTCGTTCGACCTGATTGCGAAGACCGGGACCGGGGACGCCCGAGTGGTCGCCGGGGGGATCTTTCAGGCACTCGTGACGACCGCCGCGGGGCTGATAGTGGGGCTCTTCACCATCGGCTTCTACTCCTACTTCCGCCGGCGCGTGGAGATCCTGGTGATCGACCTCGAGGAGGTCTCGTTCGGGCTCCTCGAGACGCTGGCCGGGGAGCCGGAGTCCGAGCCGAGTGTGGAGCCGCCAGCCGAGCTTGCCCCGGCGGGGGGCTGAGGGATGCGTTTCCGGCCCCAGGAGGAGGAGGAGAGCGGGCTTAGCCTAACCCCGCTGATCGACGTCGTCCTGCTGCTCCTCATCTTCTACGTCGTCACGACCGCTTTCGTTGATCGGGAGATCATGCTCGAGCTCCCGGAGTCTCAGTCCTCGGCCATTCCGGAGGAGAAGAAGAAGTTCACCGTTGAACTCGGCGTCGATGGTGCGCTCGCGCTCAACGGCGAGCCGACCACGATCGAGCGACTCGACATTACGATCGGGCAGGAGGCGCGAGCTGATGCGGTCAAGGCGGTGGAGATCCGGGCGGACAAGCGGGTCATTCACGGCCGGGTCGTCGAGGTGCTCGGAATCGTCAAGAAGCACGGCATCGATGCCGTCGGCATCGCGGTCAAACAAGCCCCGGAGACTTAAAGGCGATTCTACGACTTATTGAAACACTAGGTCGGGGTCGCTGACCTCTTTGCGGACGAGCTTTCCCTTCTCGTAGAAGGACGTGACGTCGATCTGGCCGTCCGCGTTGAGGTCCTCTTCCTTGCGTACGAGGACGATCTTCTCCGGCTCGTCCCCCTCGTAAAACTCCCAGACGTCGGTCTTTCCGTCGCCGTTCGTGTCCAGCTCGGTCCGTTCGGGTACCTCACGCGCGTCGTAGAAGGTCCGGAAGTCCATAACCCCGTCCTTGTCCCGATCCTCGAGCTCTACGACGCGCTTACGGTCCGCGTACTCCACTCGGCGCTCGACCCGACCGTCGTTGTCGGTGTCGTGCTCCTCATAGGCCAGCACACCGTTCTCGTAGACGTTGAAGCTGTCCTTGACACCGTCGAAGTCGCGGTCCACCTCCACCCGCACACCGGTTCCGTTCTCGTAGTGGATCCACCGGTCGGGCATGCCGTCGTGGTTGGTGTCCTCGGTCCGGAGCACGATCTGCCCCCCCTGGTAGGAGTTGTAGACGTCGAGGGCGCCGTCGTAGTCCGTGTCCTCCGCGCGACTCAGCACCTGGCCCGTGCGCTCGTCCACGATGATCTCGATCTCCGGTCTTCCATCCCGATCCGCGTCCAGGGTCCTGTGGACCTGGACCTGCTTCCCCTCCCGGCGTCGCTTCTCCTCGAAGATCGTCTCCGGGAGCTTCCGCTCGTAGGGAGGACCCGGAGCGGCGAGCGGATCGTCGGGCCGCTCCGTCTTGAGCCGGGCCTTCTCCTCGTCGCGAATCGACTCCTCGAGTGCCTCCTGCTTGTCGATCGCCGCGAGCAGCTCCTCCTGCCGCGTGAGCTCGTCCTCGATCTCCGCCTCGAGGTCCTCCTGACGGGAGAGCTCGTCTTCGATCTCGCGGTCGAGCTCGTCCTCGCGGGGTCCCCCGCGGCCCGATGGCACCGGGCTTCCCCGGCCGCTCCCCTGCAGAGGTACGTCCCCGGTAATGAGGCCGTAAAGGGCGAACAACGCGGCTCCGAGGGCGGCGCCGTAGGCGCCCGCCACCTGGCCCCCGACGACCGTCCCGATGATCAGGCCCTCCATGGCGCTCTCGGCCCGCCCGCCGATGCCGGCTCCCGGTGCCGACTGAGGCGCGGGTCGGGTCGTGGGGTCGTCGCCGTCGGCCGGGTCCCCGGCAACGCCGCCCGGGGCGGCCGGTTCGCCAGCCGTCCCGCCCGGGGCCGTAGGATCGGGGCTCGACGGGGGAGGTGGCGCGGAGGTCGAGCACGCGAGCAGCGCGCTCAGAACCAGCGCGAGACCTGACTGGAGGCTGGATCGGAGCATCGATCGATCCCCGGCTACCGCCCCAGATCGTAACATCCCCGCCACCCTTCTACCTTCGCGGTCTGCCTCAGCGCCACCAGAGCTTGGAAAAGCCGGTGCAGCGGATCTTTCCGAACTTCTCGCTCGACTCCGGCTCGACGGGCGTCTCGAGGGGCAGGGCCTCCTCCGTCGCCAGGTCGAACCGCTGGTCGATCCGTCCGTCGTAGTCCGAGTCCTCGTCCTGCGTCTTCGGCACTCCGCCCTCGTACCGGAGCCACACGTCGGGACGACGGTCGCCGTTCGTGTCCGCCTCCACCCACACGAGCTTGCCCTGCTCGTAGATCTGTCGTCGGTCGGCAAAGCCGTCTCCGGTCGAATCGTCGAGAACCCGCGCGGGCTGACCGTCGAGGAACGACACCTCCTGCCGAATGGTGCAGCGGTAGGTAGGCTGACCCTCTGGGGAAAAACGGGTCAAGCGGTCAGGGCGACCGTTGACGTTGCGGTCCTCCTCCTGGGTGACGATCCGCTCGCCGTCCTCGGCGAAGACGAACAGGATGTTGGGCTTCAAGGCTCGACCTCGGGCCTCGGCCTGGGCCCGCTTGCGGTCCCCCTCGTAGTAGATCCAGCTGTCCACGATCCCGTTCTGGTTCGTGTCGATCTCTTTGCGCGCGATCGTCCCGTCCTCGAAGTAGGACCAGGTGTCGTACCTGCAGTTTCCATCGGTGTCGGCCACATCCTCCTTGAGAATGCCGTCAGCGGTGTACACCTGCTTATGGTCGAGACAACCGTCCTCGTTGGTGTCCTCTTCGACCTCGCGAGGGGTCCCGCCTTCCAGGACTACGATCCGCTTGGGCTTCCGGTTTCCGTCTAGATACTCCACCTGCCGGATCGGCTCGCCGTCCCGGTAGCTGACGAGAAGCTCGCCGACGCCGTCCCCGTCGCGGTCCGTTCGCCTCTCTACTACCTGGCCGTCCGGCCCGAGCTCGAGCCATTCGTCGACCCGACCGTCTCCGTTTGTATCGAGTTCCTGCTTCAGCTCCTTTCCGTCTCGGAGAGTTACGAACGCGTCGAGCACGCCATCTCGGTTGGTGTCCTGCTCCACCCGCGACGGGTGCTCGGCTCCCGGCTCGAACCGAGCCACGCGGTCCGGCTTCCCATCGCCGTCCCAATCCTGCTCCACGCGTACACGCTGGCCCTTCTTGTAGAAGATCCGCATTTCGAAGCGGCCATCCGCGTCGGTGTCCGCCTCCTGGAGGGCGAGCAGATCCTTCTCGAACCACGACACCGTGTCGATCTCTCCGTCGTAGTCGGTGTCCTCCCGCTGCTTCGAGCGCATGCCCTCCTTGAGCTCCACGAACGTGTCGCTCGTGCCATCGGCGTTGGTGTCCACCTCAGTCTGCACGGGCGTTCCCCCCTCGTAGAAGGTCGTGTGCTCGAATTGACCGTCGAAGTCGTGATCCTCGCGCTGCTCCGTCTGGGCGCCCTCCTCGTAGAGCTTGACGACATCCGGATCGCCGTCACCGTTCGTGTCGACGCGGTCGGCCCGAGGACGACCGGCAGCGTCGTACTCGATCCACTGGTCCATCTTTCCGTCGCGGTCGGTGTCCTGCGCCTGGCGCGCCATCTGCCCGGACTCGAACAACGTGACGGTCTCGAAGCGTCCGTCTCCATCCTCGTCCCGTTCCTCTCGGAGCCGCACCTCGCCCGTTTCGTCGTAAAGGACCCGGCCCTGGGGCGTGCCGTCTCCGTTGGGGTCGAACTCGACCAGGTAGCGCCGACCTCCGCGGTACTCGACGGCCACCTCGAGAATTCCGTTGCCGTCCTCGTCCGTCCAGTCATGAGCCAGCTCACCCGTCGAGGTGTAGTCCGCCCGGTAGTCGACTCGACCGTCGTGGTTCCGATCCTCCTGGAGTGCGGCAGGATTCCCGTCCCGGAGTTGGAGCTTGCGGTCGGGCTTACCGTCGAAATCGGTGTCGGTCTCCAGCGCTACCTGGACGCCGCCCTCGAAGTCGGTCCACTCGTCGACGCGACCATCGTCGTTGGTGTCCTTGAGAGCGCGGAGCTGGGTCCCGGTATCGGGGTCGAGGGTGAGCCAGAGGTCGACCTTTCCGTTCCCGTCCGTGTCCTGCTCCTGCTTCTCGAGCTTACCCTTGCCGAAGAAGTTCCACAGGTCGGTACGTCCGTCGTAGTTCTCGTCGAGTTCCTGGCGGAAGGGGACGCCCTCCTGGAGGGTTTCGACAAAGTCCAACGACCCGTCGCCGTTGCGATCCTGTTCGCGGCGCGCCGGCTGGCCCTTCGCGAACTCGATCCGCAGGTCGAGCCTGCCGTCTCCGGTTGTGTCCTCCTTCTGCTCGACGAGCTCGTCCTCGTGAAATCGGTAGACCACATCGACCCGTCCGTCGAAGTCTCGGTCGTCCTCCTGCCGGACTCGCGTTCCCGCTTCGAAGTGAACCCAGGTGTCGAACTTCGCGTCCGCGTTCGTGTCGACTTCCCGCAGCGCGATCACACCCGCCTCGTGGTGCTCGACGATCTCGGCCTTGCCGTCCCCGTCTTCGTCCCGAGTCTGCAGGACCAACGCGTCTTCTGCGTACGTGCGCAGCGTTTCGTAGCGACCGTCGCTGTGGGAGTCGACCTCCTCTCGGGTCCGCTTTCCCTCCGCGTCGTAGTGTGCGACGAGCTCCGGACGTCCGTCGCCGTCCTGGTCACGCTCCTGACGAAGCTGCTTTCCACCCCGCAGGAAAACCGTCGTCTCGCGCCGCCCGTCGTGGTCCGCGTCGATCTCTTCCCTCTCTACTTCGCCCTTGCTGAAGTAGGCGATGCGGTCGACCAAGCCGTCCCCGTTCGTGTCCTCTTCGATGCGGGTCTTCTCACCCTTCTCGTAGAAGATGTCGACGTCGTAGCGTCCGTCCTGGTCGACGTCCTGCTGCTCGCGTTGTTTCTCACCGCCCGGCGCGAACAGCGCACGGGTCTCGGGATTCCCGTCCCCGTCCGTATCGATCGTCAGCTCGGCGACCTCGTCGTTCCGGTAGGTCGCGACGCGATTGGGTCGCCCGTCCCCGTCGGTGTCCTCCTCCAGACGCACCTTCTCGCCGTCACGATAGGTGAGGATCCAATCGGCCTCCCCGTCTCCGTCGGTATCCTTTCGATGGAGAGAGGGCCGCTCGAGCGGGTCGAGCTCCACCCACTCGTCGATTCGACCATCGTTGCTCGTGTCCAGTTCCTGGCGGATCAGACGTTCTCCCTCGAAGAACTGCCACAGATCAGGCTTGTCGTCGAAGTTCTCGTCCTTCTCGATCCGGACGGGGTGCTTCCCTCCGACGTAGAACTCCCACTGATCCATGCGGCCGTCTTTGTTGGTGTCTCGCTCGATGCGGGCGAGCGCGCCGGTCTCCGGGTCGTAGTGCAGGACCGCCTTCGCCCACGCAGTCGCTGGGAGCGCCATCAGCGCCAGGAGGACGGCCGCGAAATGCCGCAACGCCATCTACTGCCCGTAGTCGAAAGTGGCGATCAGCCCCTTGTGGATCAGGTAGGCGATCTCTTTCGGTGGGGGTGGGAAGGGGCTCGCGTGCCGGAACGCCCCGAGACACGTCTTTCCGAGGTGGGTGTCGTCCGCCGACATGAGCTGGAGTCCATGCGCCGACCCACCGCGGTCGATTCGGAACCGCAGCCGCACCTCGCCCGGCGAACTGCCGGTGGGGATCTGCCATCGTGCGTAAACTCGATCACGGATCATCTTCAGGTACGCGTGACAGATCGGATCGCGCATGCAGTCCTTAGCGGCGGACGCAAGCGCCGGAGCGCCCTCGTCTCCGAGGTAACGGTCGGAGGCTCCTGACTCGAGTGTCGCGATGCGGGCTCCTTCGAACGATCCTTCGATCGCGCTCGGTCCGACGACGCCCTCCCGCACCTGAGGCGACTCCACGTCGACGGCGCGGGGACTCGTCCGCGGTCCGGCGGCCTCGAGCTTCCGTGGTCCGGCCGAGGTCCGGGCGACCTCGACCCGTCGCACGCTCGGCTGGGTCACGTCCACCTCGACGGGGGCGACCGGCCGCGGGATGTCCGAATAGACGCTCATGCGGCGGACCGCGACCTCGCGGGTCTCGATCGTCTTGGGCGCTTCGGTCACCTCGAGCGGGTCCACCTCGACCTTCCGGAGCTTATCGAGCACCGGGGTCGGGTGCAGCATGACAACCTCCGGCTGGACGATCTCTTTGAAACGACGCACCGACGTATCGACGCTCCGTTGCGCGAGGACCTTCGGGCGGAGCTTCTTCGGCTCGGGTTGCTGTTCCTCGAGAACCCGTACCGTGACCGTCTCCTCTCTCTCGAGAACATGGCCAAAGAGCGTGTTCCAGAAGACGAACAGAAACAGGAGATGCAGGAGGAAGGAGGCTGTAAACAGCCTTCGGAACGCCCGGTCCGGATGGCGTGGCTCGAACGGATCGAGCCGCCCGAATGCCCCACCCGCCAAGGTGACCGGGGCCCCAGCCGCGCTACTGCCCATCACCTCTTCGATCCCCTCCCTTGCATCCCTATTCGGGCGGGAAGTGCAAAAGGAAAGGCTCTCAGCACGATTCACCGCCCGCCCTCTAGCAAGTTAAGGGGTGGTGTCGAGACGTGTCAACGTGATTGCTTCCTAAGTGACTGTTCTATCAATATTTTTTCTTTTCACAGTGGCTGCAGTGGCGGTACGCTCGGGGGACGCCGCTCTTTCTGTGGGGAATTCACCTTATACTTTCGTCCCTTCTTCTTGACAGTTGCACCACCCTTCGTACGTTCTCGTCACTTTCCTGGGGGGCTGACACGGCTTCAACGCCGAATCTTCCCCTGGGAGGTGGAGTCCCCCCTGGCTGCTGCCGATCCTAGGGTGAGGAGCGAGGCTCGCGTTTCCGCTACCTGGCCTTAGGGGGCTGACGGGAGAAAGACGGGGTGGGACTGACCCTGATCCAGCGCGGCGCAAATCGGCGACCACCGCGGAAACCCAAGATCGCGCTGGTTCTTGCTGGCGGGGCTGTTTCGGGCGGTGCCTTCAAAGTTGGCGGCCTGGTCGCGTTGAACGAGTTCCTGGTCGGCCGGAAGGTTCACGAATTCGACATCTACGTCGGGCTGTCGGCGGGCGCGTTTCTCGCGGCACCGCTGGCCTGGGGAGTCCCGCCCCAGGAGATGATCCACGTTCTAGAGGGGACCTCCGAGCGGTTTACACAGCTGCGGCCCATCGACTTCTACTCGCCCAACGTGAGGGAATTCGTCAGCCGCCCGGCCGCGTTCAGCTTCCGCCTCGCCTCCTACCTTCCCGGACTGCTCCTCGACCTGCTCTCGGTCCTGCCCGAGCTCCCGTCCGCCCTCGCGCCGGTCGTTCGGCAGTTTCTCCAGCGCCCGAGCTACACCCACCTCGAGAAGCTGCTCATGCGGCTGGGGCAGGAGATCTCGCCCAAACGCGAGCTCCCCTCGCTCTCCGCGCTGCTCCCGTCGGGGGTTTTCGACAACTCGCCACTCGAGCGCTGGTTCCGGGAGAACATGGAGGCTAATGAGATCCCCAACGATTTCGGCGATCTCTACCGGGAGACCGGCCGCAAGCTCTACATCGTTTCGACCAACCTCGACACCGCCGAGCGGGTCGTTTTTGGGCCTCAAGACGACCATGGCCTCCGCGTCTCGGAGGCGGTTCAGGCATCGAGCGCGCTGCCCGGGTTCTTCCGTCCAGCGCGGATCGGGGGGGTCGATTACGTCGACGGCGGTGTCCGGCGAACCGCCAACATCGACGTCGCCATCGAGAACGGGGCCGACCTGGTGATCTGCTACAACCCGTTCCGCCCCTTCCTGAATATCGTGCAGCCAGGAGCCCACGGCCGCCCCACGGGATACCTCGCCGATGGCGGGATGCTGCGGGTGTTCAACCAGAGCTTCCGGACCCTGCTCCACAGCCGGCTGGCGCTGGGGCTCCAGGTCTATCTCCGGGATGAGCGCTTCTCCGGCGACATCATCGTGATTGAGGCCCGGGAGACCGATCAGAAGTTCTTCGGGGTGAACCCGCTGGCGTTCTGGAGGCGCGCGGAGGCCGTGCGGCACGGTTTCGAGTCCGTACGCCGCACCCTGCTGGACCACGCGGAGGTTCTTTCCCCGGTTCTCGAGCGGTATGGTCTGGAGCTCCAGACGGGCGAGGAGATCAGGACGCCCGAGTTCGACGAGGAGCTCGAGTCCCAGCAGGCAGAGGAGCCGATAGCGGAGGGCGAGGCTGAGCACGAGACCGAATCGGGTGAAAACACACCCATTTTGACGCGGCGAGCCGCTCAAAGAGCCTGAGAAGCCTCTAAAACACCCCGAAAGTTGACCGGAAGCCCATCGATCGGTATTTTCAGTTAGAAGGGTGTCCAATCTTAATCCGGGCGGCGCCGGGGCACGTGGATGTGTACGCTGATTCTGCTCGACCGGCTGCTGCCCGGCGTCCCGCTCGTGGTGGCTGCAAACCGGGACGAGTACCTATCGCGCGCGGCGGCTCCGCCAGCGCTCGTTGTACCTGGGGATGATGCAGGGATCCCGCTTGTCGCACCTCAGGACCTTGAGGCCGGAGGGACCTGGATGGGAGTGAACGCTCGGGGCCTGTTCGTAGGGCTCACCAACCAGCCCACTCCCACCCGGGATCGGGATCCGAACCGGCGCTCCCGTGGGCTCCTTGTGATGGAGCTTCTGGGCCAGGCCGACGCTTGCGGGGCGGCCCAGCACCTCGCTGACGAGCCCCCGTCCCGCTACAACCCCTGCCATCTCCTCTGCGCGAACGGGCGGGCGACGCACCTGGCCTCGCTTCGGGCCGAGGGCTTCGTGACTCGCGAGCTCGCTCCCGGGGTCCACGTGCTCACGAATCGGGATCCGCTGGAGACGGAGGGCCCCAAAGCTCGTTCGATCCGGCAAGCGGTCGGGGCGATCGACCTCGATGCCCGGCTCGATCGGGTCCTCGCGGGCCTCCAGGAAGTGCTGTCCTCCCACGGCCCGGCCGACGACCCGCTCTCGGGGGTCTGCGTGCACGCTCCCGGTTACGGGACCCGGTCGTCGGGCCTCTTCGCTCTCGGGGAGGCGCGTTGGAATTTCGCGTACGCCGACGGTGCGCCCTGCGAGACGAAGTATCGAAACTACACGCGCTTGCTGGACGAGCTCCAGGAAGTGTAGAGGAGCGAGGAAGGCCGCATTGAAACGAATCGGAAGCAACCTCAGGCCGGCAGAGCAGAAGCCCCATCGCAATCTCCGGAACATCATCCGGTACACCGACGACGAGGGTCCGCAGAACGACTATCCGCGGCGAATCATTTCCCCCATGCGCCCCCAGTCGTGTTGCACGAAAGACAATCGGGAGATGGTGGGAAACGTGCGCGAGGTCGACGGCTTCAAGTTCTGTTACAAGATCTGCAATGTCTGCGGCCACGCGGTTCGATATTTCTATCCCGCGGTCAAGTCAAACGATAAGGCCGTTCGCGAGTACCGCGCCTGGAAGCGGTACATGGCCCAGTAGCGGGTTCGCCCCCGCCCCCGAGGGAACGTCCTCGCGCGCTGCAGCGTGTACGGCGAGAAGCACGCCTACGGAAACATCCACTTCTTCAGGTAGGTGCCTTTAGACGGGCTACATCCGGAGGCGGAAGCAGGTCGGGTTAGCCATGAGCGCACCGTGTGGTCCGAACCTCCACTCGGGCTCCTCCACGAAGACGCCGTAGCGCTCGAGGCGCCGCGCCGCCCGGTGGATCTCGGCCGTCGCATCGAGGTCCGGGGGCGCGGGTGGGGGCTCGAGCAGCTCGAGCCAGTCGGGTCCGAGACGCACCGGCCGAAGCGCCGGCAGCGCGAGCCGCTCGAGTTGGTGGGCCAGCACCCAGCCCCGACGGGCTCCACTCGCGCCCAGCTCGAGCCGCCGCACGACGCTTTCCTCCCGTCCCCGCACGACCCAGATCGACCCGCACCGCGTAAGGTTCCGGCCGACCCGGAAGGCCGCGCGGGCCGCATGGCGCGCATCCCGCTTCCGGATGCGCCAGAAGGCGGAGTCGATCTCCCGCCAGGCCGCGCGTCTCGCCCGGGGATGCGCCTCCTCCCCGAGGTAGGCCTGCAGGAATCGAAGCCGGTTCGTCCTCGACACCGAGAGCTCGTGTCGGTGAAGCTTTGCGAGCAGCGTCCACCGCCGATTTCCGAGCTCCGAGCCGACCCGACACCGCTCGAAGTCGAGCAGGACGAAGTTTCCGGCGGGGTCGACGAGGAAATTGTTGGGGGAGAAGTCGTCCTGGTCGACGCCCGCGTCGTGGAGCCTCCGGGCGAACGCGCCGAACGCGACCACGAGCGCGCGCCTCTTCTCGGGAGTCGTCCGGCTGTCCGCAAGCCAATCGAGGAGGTCACGGCCCTC
>DAOUZG010000077.1 GCA_030665705.1 Deltaproteobacteria bacterium
GGTGACCTGGCGCGGAGGAACGACTCGGATGAGGCCCGACAGGAAGCGGGCCCCGCCCACCCCTCCAGCGAGCGCAACGACGCGCCCTTCACGCATTCGGGTGTCTACGGTTCCTCCTCGCGACGGAGGGCTTCGATCTCCGCCTGAAGCCGCGGAAGACGCTCCGAGAGCTCGCGCAGCTCCGGATCCCTCAGCCACGCGTTCCCCTCGCCGACGTCCCCGCTCAGCAGGTTCTTGAGCGCTTCGCGGTCCCGGGCGAGACGGGCCTCCAGCTCCGCAAGTTCTCCGGGTACAGGTGGAGGGGGCCCTGCCTGAACCTGAACCGGCGCCCGGGGCCCCGTGTCGTGTCGCAGCGGCCCCGGGAGGGCGGCCGGGCTCCCCTCACCGGGCTCGCCCGCAGGCTCCGCCTTCCGGCGCGGGCCAGGCAGAGACGCGGTTGTCTCCTCCGTCGCCTCGGGCGCCGGCTCACTGCGGCGCTGGGGCCCGGGGAGAATCGCTGGATCCTCGACCTTGGGGGGTGGCACCTCGGAGGCCCCTCCAGCCTCCGGCACGCGGTTCCAGCGCCCCCGGAGGTGTCTCGGGATCGCTTCCGGATCGCTCGTGTAGTGGGTGACACCGTTCTCGTCCACCCACTTGTACACCTCGGCAACCGAGAGGACGGGTGCCGCAAGGATTCCACCGATCAGTGCCACAAGGGCGAGGAACGTCCGAAACATCCGTCCGGCCCGTTCCGGCGCCCCCCCGACGGCTCGGAGGCTTCGATCTCGCCGGTGGGTCATAAGCTTCCCCGTGCGTGGAGAGCGCATTCTAAGGGGCAGACCGGGAGGGGTTCAACACGGTCGTGACCGCTGTGTGACCTCGCGCCCTCAGCCTGGCTCCGCTCCTTATCCGGGGGGGGTGGCTCTGACCCGCGATCGAATTGTTAGGATCCCTCCCGGGTGCAGCTTTCAGGGGAGGAGAAATCCTCATGACCGATCTGTCTTCACATGCGGGTTCTTCGTCATCCGCGGTGGATCCCCGGCGTCCACCGGCGGTTGCTGTCGTCGAGGACGGCGTCCTGTGCGGGATGGTCGGCGCGGCGATCGTCGCAGTCTGGTTCCTGGTCCTGGACATCGCCCGGGGCCAGCCGTTTTTCACCCCCTCCCTTCTCGGAAGCGTCCTGTTCCTGGGGAAGAGTATTGAGGACGTCGGGACGGTCAATGTCGTGCTGGTCTTCGCCTACACGGGTCTCCACGGGGTTCTCTTCCTCCTGGCTGGCGGGCTGATCGGGTGGATCTTCTCGGTCGTAGACCGGAACCCGCAAGTCGGGTTGGTTCTTGTGCTGCTCTTTCTCCTGTTTCAGTCGGTGCTCTTCGGCTTCGAGGTCACCCTCGTTCCCGATCTCGTCGGGGCGCTCGGGGCCTGGGCGGTGGCGATGGCGAACCTGTTCGCGGCGGTCGGCATGTTCTGGTTCCTGCTCCGACGTCGCCCCCAGGTCCTGGTCCGTCTGCGGGAAGGCTGGGACGAATAACAGGGGCCTGTTCGTGGTGTTTTCGCTACAGTCCGGTTCGCCCGGACCCTCCGCTCCGACGCGTTCGCTCCGACGCCTCCGCTCCGACGGACAGGGAAGACCCGGTCCCAAACTTGACCCCGGAGGGGTTGTCACCATATTGCGTCCACGATCTGCTGGGGTGCGCACCCTCGAAGCGGCTGGGTGAGGCTCACGAACGCTGACACTCGCTTCCTGACACCAGTCCTGACACCAAGAGAGGATCCCCGGATGCTGAACTGGTTTCCCGAGGCCGCCTCGAGCTACGCCGGCGATATCGATCGGCTGTTTGTCTTTATCACCGTTGTGGTCGGCGTCTTTTTCCTGCTGGCCGAGGCCGCACTGGTGTTCTTCTCGTTGCGCTACCGGCGCACGGAGAAACGCAAGGCCGCCTACATTCCCGCTCGAACGCTCCGCTCGATGGCCTGGGTGCTGGTGCCGTGTGCCGTCATTCTCGGCTTCGACCTGGTGATCGATGCCGTGGCGGCTCCGGTCTGGAACGAGGTGAAGCAGACGCTCCCTGCCGCAGACGAGCGCGTGCGCATCCAGGGTGAGCAGTGGGCCTGGCGATTCACGTATCCCGGCCCAGACGGCCTGTTCGACACGGAGGATGACTTCCAGCTCGTCAACGAGATGCACGTCCCCCTCGATGCGGTCGTCGTGTTCGAGCTCACCTCGAAGGACGTTCTCCACTCTCTCTGGGTGCCCGCGCTGCGCCTGAAGCAGGACGCCGTGCCCGGACGCATGATCCGAGGCTGGTTCAAGGCGACGCGTGAAGGCCGGTACGAGGTCCCGTGCGCGGAGATCTGCGGCCTCGGGCACACCCTGATGAAGGCGATACTCGTCGTCGAACCCCCGGAGACCTATCGCGAGTGGCTCCGGTCCAAGACCCAGACCGCGGCCCGTGCGGAAGTCGGTCATCGGGAGGAACAGGGATGACGGGTGCGGCCCACGAAGAGCCGACGAGCTTTCTCCGCAAGTACGTCTTTTCGCTGGACCACAAGGTCATCGCGAAGCAGTACCTCTTCACCGCAATCAGCATGGCACTCGTGGGCGGGCTCCTCGCCTACGTGATGCGGATGCAGTTGGCCTCGCCGGGACAGGAGGTACCCGGCTACGGGATGGTGAGTCCCGCGGGCTACAACACGCTCATGACGATGCACGGGACCATCATGATCTTCTGGGTCGCGATGCCCCTGCTGCTCGCGGCGCTCGGGAACTTCCTGATCCCCCTCATGATCGGCGCCGGCGACATGGCGTTCCCGCGGCTCAACAGGCTTTCCTACTGGACCTTCTTGCTGAGCACCGTCGTCCTGATCTCATCTTTTTTCGTACCGGGCGGAGCCGCAGCCGGCGGATGGACGACCTACCCGCCGCTCTCCGGTAGCGCAGCCCTCTCCGGTGGCGCGTGGGGCGTCACCCTCTGGATCCTCGCGGTGGCCCTCGAGTTCGCCGCGTTCCTCATGGGCGGGATCAACTTCATCACCACCGCGGTCAACATGCGCGCTCCGGGCATGAAGCTTTTCGACATGCCGCTCATGGTCTGGATGCAGGTCGCGGCGAGCGTCATCTTTCTCTTCTCCGTCGGCCCGCTCATCGCCGGTGCAGTCATGCTGCTGCTCGACCGCACGGCAGGTACGGGCTTCTACAATCCCGCGACCGGCGGTGACCCGATCCTCTTCCAACACCTGTTCTGGTTTTTCGGCCACCCGGAGGTCTACGTTATCCTCCTGCCGGGGTTCGGTGTGATCGCGGAGATCCTGCCGGTCTTTTCGCGGAAACCGATCTTCGGGTACCGGATGATCGTCTACTCAACGATCATCACCGGGATCCTCAGCTTCATGGTGTGGGCGCACCACCAGTTCGTGGCCGGCATCGATCCCCGCCTGGCGACGCCGTTCAGCATCACGACGATCTTGATCTCGGTACCGATCGCCGTGACGACCTTCGCGTTCATCGCCACGCTGTGGCGCGGCTCCATAGAGTTCAAGACCCCGATGCTCTTCGCGTTGGGAATGCTCGGGGTGTTCCTCCTCGGTGGTGTGACCGGTATCCACAACGGGACGCCTGCGGTCGACATCTACGTCCACGACACGTACTTCGTCGTGGCTCACTTTCACTACGCGCTGATCCCTCCGGTCTTCTTCTCGTTTCTCGCGGCGATCTACTTCTGGTATCCGAAGATGTTCGGGCGGATGATGAACGAGGTCATGGGGAAGCTGCACTTCTGGCTGACGATTACTTTCGTCAACGTGACCTTCCTACCGATGTTCCCCCTGGGACTCATGGGACACCAGCGCCGAATCTCGAACCCCAACTTCTTCGAGGCCCTGCGCACGCCGGAGGTAGAGAGGCTGCACGATATTGCGACGATCGGGGCGATCGGCTTGCTCCTCTCTCAGATTCCCTTCCTCATCAACTTCGTGTGGAGTCTTTTCCGGGGACGGGAGGCGGGACCCAACCCGTGGCGCGCGACCACCCTCGAGTGGGCAACGACATCCCCGCCCGGACACGGGAACTTCGAAGTGGCGCCCCGGGTCTACCGGGGCCCGTACGAGTACAGCGTGCCGGGACGCGACGAGGACTGGCTCCCGCAGAACGTCTCCGGCTGAGAGAGGGGATCGGCACCGGTGGATCGTCGAGGAGTGAGCAGCAGGAGTCGATGATGGCGAGCTCTGGGCAGCAGGAATCTCTGAGTTACGAGAGAACCGGAATCCCGACTGGCCGTCTCGGGATGTATTGGTTTCTGGCCGGAGAGACCACGGTCTTCGGAGGCCTCATCTTCGTCTACCTCCTCTACCGGTGGCGTAACCCGGAGTGGAGCGAGCATGCGGCCCACCTCATCGACCTCGCCGGTGCGTTCAACACGCTGATCCTCGTTTCGACCAGTGTGGCGATGGCCAGGGCACACGCCGCGGTCCAGCGGGACCGGTTGGATCTGGCCGTGCGCAACATGGGATTCACGCTTGTCGGAGCCACGGTATTCCTCTGCGTCAAGGCCTACGAGTACTCCCACGAGTTCGCCCAGGGATTCGTCCCCAGCACGAACCTGTTCTGGTCCTTCTACTACACCATGACGGGCCTCCATGCGGCCCACCTCCTCGGAGGGATGGTGGCCATCGCCATCATCCTCATCGGTGTGCGTAGTGGGCGAAACGCGCACCGGGTCGAATACGTCGGACTCTACTGGCACTTCGTAGATACCGTTTGGCTCTGCCTGTTCCCGCTTCTCTACCTCGCGTCATGACGGGGAGTCTGTGATGTCCGAGCCGCAGCCCGCTCTCGCTTCTTCCCAGCCGCTCGTGCCGAGCGGCATTCTCGCGATGGTGCTCTTCATCGCGACAGAGATCCTCTTCTTCGCCGGGCTCATCAGTGCGTTCCTGGTGCTTCGAGCCGAGGCGCTCGTGTGGCCTCCGCTCAGCCAGCCGCGGCTTCCCGTTGCATTGACCGGCGTCAACACGTTCGTCCTGCTCGCGAGCGGCTGGACCGTGCACCGGGCGCTCGTCTCCGTCCGTGGCGGAGGGGGTGGGCTCGTGCAATGGCTCGGCGCCACCGCGTTGCTCGGCGCGCTCTTTCTCGGGGTCCAGGGCTTTGAGTGGGTCCGGCTCGTAGGGTTCGGTCTGACCACGAGCTCGAGTCTCTACGGAGCCACCTTCTACACCCTGGTCGGCGCGCACGGTCTCCACGTGCTCGCAGCTCTGGTCGCACTGCTCGTCACATGGAGGCGGGCCGCCGCCGGCCGCTACACACCGGCGGAGCACGTGGGACTCGATGTCTGCCGCATCTACTGGCTGTTCGTGGTCGCGGTCTGGCCGATCCTCTACGTCCTGGTCTACCTTGTGTGAAGGGAGGCGAGAAGCCGTGAGCGTCATCGTCGAGCGAGCGCTTTCGCTGCTGTTGGTTTCCGGGATCGTGGCCTGGGCCGGAGTAGCCGCGGCCTGTCCCGTCTGTCTCTCGGCGACCGATGGAACCCGCGAGGCCTACTACGGCACAACCGCGCTGCTGATGGTGCTGCCGCCACTTCTCCTGGGGTCGATTGTCTACTGGGTCTACCGGGCGGCTCGCGCGCGGGAGCGCCTGGAGCGTTAACCCGGGCACACCCAAACGAGACTTCTCGTTCACGCAACCTCCTCGGGGCCTCGCTAGAGGCGCTCCCACCCCGCTTGCCAGCACGGCACAGCCGTTGCTCAGGCTCCGGGGATGCACCTTCCGCTTCTGGTCGCCGCCCTCGTGCCTCTGTGGGTCGGGGCCCTTCCACCCGGTGACCCCCAGGCGATGGCGCTCGTTGGATCCCGCGTGTTCGTGGGGACCGATCGCGGCCTCTACCGGCTCGGTACCGCCGGGTTCGAGCCGATCTTTACGCGGGCTACGGTTCGGGATGTCGCAGCCGGCCCCGACTCGGTTCTGTTCGCCACCGATGCCGGGCTCTACGAGTGGCGCGAGCAGGACGCGAAGGTTCGTGCACGAGAAGTCGGCGCGGGTGCAGAGGTCCGCTCGGTGGCCTTCGGGCCGGGGGGAACGGCGTGGGTCGCGACCGAGGTGGGGCTGTTCATGCGGCCGCCCCGCGCCTCCGGGTTTCGGAGGGTCCCGGAGCTGCCCGCTGCCGAGGCGCGCGCCGTTCGCGTGGCGGCAACCGAGGTCTGGGTCGCCACGCGGGGGGTTCTCTGGGTTCGGCAGGAGGGGAGGAAGTTCACACCGGTTCGCCGGGGGATCGCCGAAGGGTGGTGGGAGCTTCTCGATGCGGTGCGCCAGAACGGCAAGACGCTTCTGGCAGCTCCTTTCGGCCTGTGGGAATTTGACGGCGAGCGGCTCGAAGCGATCGACCCCGGCATGGGGCTCCTCCGGGCGCTCTCGGCAGCCGGGGACCGACTCTGGGTTGCGACCGAGCGAGGAGTCTTCCCGTTCGCGCTCCCCAGTGGGGCGAGGCAAGGCGAGCCGATCTCCTCCCGACCCGCCCTCTCGGGCGAGGCCTTCGACCTCGCTTCGCGAGACGCCCGCCTCTGGGTTGTCACCCGCCGGGGGCTCCTCACCCTCTCCACCTCGAGCCCGCCGGCGTCGCGAGGTGCCGAGCCATCTGGGTTCCGCCGCACGCCTCCAGATAGGGATGAGGTCGGTGCCGTGCATCGCGCCGTTCTCGTCTACCTGGGGCTCTCACCCCATCGCCTTCACGCCCTCGAGCAGCAGGCCCGGATCTCGGCGTTCTGGCCGGAAGTCCGTGCGACCCTGACGACCGATCGAGATCGGGCCCGGACGCTCGAGCACGACGAATCGGTGACCGGAGGGAGTCTCTGGCGCCTCCGGGATTCCGAGCGGGAGAAAGACTCCGCGCTCACCTTCCAGCTCCAGCTGTCGTGGGACCTCGGCCGGCTGGCTGAGCCCTCCGATCTGCTCGCGGTCTCTCGAGAGCGGAGGGAGGTTGTCGAGCTTGTCGAGCGAATCCTCGACCGGGTGAACCGGAACTACTTCGAGCGGGAACAGGTCCTGTCCCACCTCGCGAGCCTTCCCGCAGACCGAGCCGAAGAGCGCGCCGCCCTGGTTCTCAAGGCTCGGGAGCTCACGGCGACCCTGGAGGGGTTGAGTGGCGGCGCGTTTGGCCGGGTCGTCGACGGCGCAGGTGCGCGCTCGGTGCTGTCCCGATGAGCGCCCTTTCACTGCTGGTCTGCTGCTCGGCGATCCTGATGGGTGGGATCTCCGGGCCGACCGTGCGCGCGCACGCGGCAAGCCTCGGGATCAGCGAGGTTCTCTACGACGCCGTTGGGGCCGACGACGGAAAGGTCTTCGTCGAGCTCTACGGGCCGTCCGGCTTCCGCCTGGAGGGATACCTCCTCGAAGGTGTGAACGGAGCGGATGGTCGGGTCGCCCCCGTCCTCCCGCTCACCGGTCTCATCCCCGAGAACGGCTTCTTCGTGGTCGCCGATCTAGCCGGCACGGAGACGCACGTGCCTAACGCCGACCTCCGGATCGAGGTCGATTTCCAAAACGGCCCGGATTCCCTGGTTCTGCGCGGACCCGACGGCTCTCGGGTCGACGCGGTCGCCTACGGGACGTTCGGGGCATCCGACTTCTTCGCCGGGGAGGGGAGCCCGGCACCCGATACTCCGCCAGGCTCCAGCCTGGCGCGCCTCTTCGCCGACGTTGATACCGACGACAACCGGGCCGACTTCCGAGTGCTCGGGGAGCCGAGCCCCGGCTTCGGGCCGGTTCAGGTTCCCGAGCCCTCCACCCTCGCGCTGGTGGCCGCGGCGCTGGTCGCGCTGCTCCGCCTGGGCAGGTCATGCCGTTGTCGAGCGCAGCCCGAATCCACCCCCCAGGGCTGACGCCCACCTGGGCTCGCGGGGGGGGGGGCGGCCCCCCCGCCCCCGACCCGGGGGCGTAACGGCGGGCGCCCCCCCCCACCCGGGCACCAACCCGACAACCACCACCATGGCC
>DAOUZG010000097.1 GCA_030665705.1 Deltaproteobacteria bacterium
GGTACATGGTACGTTCTCCGTAGGTTCTGGGGTGAGGCGAGGGTCCTGGAAAACTCAGTGGGTTCGGGCGACCACGAACTCAGCGACGTCGCGGAGGGCCCTCTTGGCATCGCAATCCGCGAACGACTCGATGCGGGCCCGCGCCCGATCGGCGTGGAGCCGGGCGCGCTCGACCGTCAGATCGGCACCGCGGTAACGCCGCACGAGGTCGGCGACGAGCTCGACGGCTCCGGGCTCGAACTCCTCACCCCGAAGCCGGGAGGCGGCAAGCCCCTTGAGCGCCGTGACCGCACTCTCGCGCTCCGCCGTGGTGCAGCGCTTGAGTGTCACGGTCAGCGGCATCGTGACCTTCCCCTCGGCGACGTCGGCGAGCGGCGCCTTGCCGAGCGCGTGGTCACCCCCCGCGTAGTCGAGTGCGTCGTCCACGAGCTGGAAGGCGAGCCCGAGCTCCCACCCGTACTCCCGCATCGCCCGGCGCTCGGCACGAGTCACAGCACCGAGAATGGCCCCGGACTCCGAACAGGTCGCGAGCAGCCGTGCCGTCTTCCTCCCGATGATGTCCACGTAGACCGACTCCGGGATATCGGGGTCAAAGCTCCGCTGGAGCTGAACGATCTCACCCTCAGACATCTCGCGGATCGTGTTGGCGAAGATCCAGAGGAGATCTGGAGTACCGTCTTCCACGATCGTCATCGAGGCACTTGCGTAGAGGAAGTCTCCCATGAGAATCGCGATCCGCTCCCCCCACACGGCATTGACGCTTGGCTGCCCCCGGCGCAGCTCGGCGCCGTCGATCACATCGTCGTGTAGGAGAGTCGCGGTGTGCAGCAGCTCCACGGCTGCGGCGGCCTGGATCGCGCGCGGCCCTCGATATCCACACAGCCGCGAGGAGAGCAGCACGAGGAGGGGTCGAAGTCGCTTGCCCCCGCTTCCGAACGCGTGCTCGCCCACTTCCGGGATGAGCGGAGCGATCGAACGCGTGGCGTCTCGAAGCGTCACCTCCATCTGGCGGAGGTCGTGTTCGACAAGGGCAGCGATCGAGTCCAGCTTCATCGGCACACGTTCATCCCAGGGGTGGGGCGCCTTGCACCCAAGGCAAGGGTGGCCGAGTCTACCGGCGGGGGGAGAGGTTGTCAAAGAGAATAGAGAGCAAAAACACTAAGAAATCCGGACGTTAACGTGCCTTCTCATCTACGTGACCCGTCGACCTCGCCGCTCGACACCGCGCTCGCCCGGGAACTCGAGGGCCTTCGGTCGGCCTCGCTCTACAGGCGATTGCGGACGGTGAAGGGACGGCTCGCGCCGCGCATGGTCGTCGACGGACGGCCGGTGTTGATGCTGGCGGGGTCGAACTACCTGGACCTCTCAGGAGATGCGCGCGTGGTCGCAGCCGGGGAGGAGGCCGTGCGCACGTACGGGTGCGCCGCGGGGGGATCGCGACTGATCAGCGGAAACCTCGACCTTCACGAGGCGTTCGAGCGCGAACTCGCCTCGTTCGTCGGAACAAGCGCTGTGCTCGTGTTTAGCACTGGATACACCGCAAACCTCGGAGTCATCCCAGCACTGGCAGGGCCCGAGGACGTGATCGTCAGCGATGCGCTCAATCACGCGAGCATCATCGACGCCTGCCGGCTCTCCCGATCGAGCACGCGCGTCTTTCGTCACAACGATCCGGGCGACCTCGCGCGCGTGGCCAGCGGCCTCTCCGGGTTCCGGCGGCGAATCCTCGTGCTGAACGGGGTCTACGCAATGGAGGGGGATGCGGCACGACTTCGTGATCTCGTGCCGATCGCCCGATCGTACGACATGATCGTCCTGCTCGACGACACCCACGGTCTCGGGGTCCTCGGCCCGACCGGGCGAGGAACCGTGGAGTACGAGGGGGGTATGTCCGTCGATATCCAGATCGGAAACCTCGGAAAGGCGTTGGGCAGCTTCGGCGCTTACGTGGCGTGTTCGGAGACCGTTCGGGAATTCCTAATCAACCGCGCCCGCAGCTTCATCTTCACCTGCGGTCTGGCTCCGGGACCCATCGGAGCGGCGCGAGCGGCTCTTCGGATCTTGCAGCAGGAATCGTGGCGGCGCGAGCGATTGCTCGACCGGGCACGGCAGCTCCGGGAGGGTCTCGACGAAGCGGGGTTCGACACCGGAACGAGCACAACCCACATCGTTCCCGCGATCGTCGGAAGCGAAGACGCGGTCATGCGGACCTGCGAGGCCGCGCTCCGGAAGGGAGTTTACGCCCAGGGGATCCGCCACCCGTCGGTGCCTCGGGGCGCCGCACGGATCCGTTTCACACCGATGTGTACCCACTCCCCGGAAGAGATCGAGACGACCGTGCGCGTCTTCGCCGAACTCGTTCAGCGGTCTCCGCGATGAGCTACGCCGACCGCGACCAACGCCACATCTGGCATCCGTTCACCCAGATGAGCGACTGGCTCAAGGAGCACCCCCTCGTCATCGAGCGGGCCGAAGGGAACACCCTGATCGATACCGAAGGCAACTGCTATCTCGACGGGGTCTCCTCGCTTTGGGTCAACGTGCACGGTCACGATCACCCGAAGATTCGCCGGGCCGTACACGAACAGCTCGACCGGCTCGCGCACTCGACCCTGCTGGGTCTGGCAAGCGTCCCTTCGATCGACGCCGCGGAAAAGCTCCTCGAGGTCGCCCCTCGCGGGCTCACGCGAGTCTTCTTCAGCGACAACGGGTCGACGGCGGTCGAGATCGCGGCCAAGATGGCGTTCCAGTACTGGCAGCAGCACCCGGATCGGAGACTCCAGAAAAAGACACGCTTCGTCGCGCTCAAGAGCGCCTACCACGGGGACACACTGGGTGCGGTCTCGTTGGGCGGGGTCGATCTCTTCCACCAGATTTTCGGACCGCTCTGCTTCCCCGTCTACCGTGCGGAGAACGCCGGCTGCTACCGCTGCCCCTACGGGCTGCGGTATCCCGACTGTGACATCCACTGCCTCGAATCGATGGAGGGGATCCTCGAACACCACGCCGAAGAGATTGCGGCCGTGGTCGTCGAGCCGCTCATGCAGGCGGCCGCTGGAATGCTCCGTCTGCCCGAGGGCTGGCTCCGACGCGTTCGGGGGCTGTGCGACCGTCACGAGGTACTACTCATCGCCGATGAGGTGGCGACCGGCTTCGGCCGGACGGGGCGTATGTTCGCCTGCGAACACGAGGGGGTGACTCCCGACCTTCTCGCGGTCGCCAAGGGACTCACGGGGGGCTTCCTCCCGCTCGCGGCCACGCTCGCGACGGAGCGACTCTTCGAAGGGTTCCTCGGTCCGGTGGAGGCGGGTCGACAGCTCTTCCACGGGCACACCTACACCGGAAACGCCCTGGGTTGCGCTGCGACCGTGGCGAATCTGGAGATCTTCAAAGCGGAGGACGTGCTTGCGCGGGTTCGCGCGCGGGCCGCTCGACTCGCCCAGCGACTCGAGGGCCTTCGTGACCTCGCCTGGGTCGGGGATATCCGTCAACGCGGTCTCATGGTGGGGGTGGAGCTCGTTCGGGACCGGGAAACCCGCGAGCCCTTCGACCCGGCCGAGCGCATGGGCCACCACGTCTGCATGGCGATCCGCAACCGGGGGGTGATCCTGCGCCCCCTCGGAGACGTCGTCGTGCTGATGCCTCCCCTGTCGGTGACGGAGGCGGAGATCGACCACCTCGTCTCGGCGCTCGAGGCCTCGATCCGGGAGGTGGCCGCGGGGTGAGGGGGGCGTTCGTCACGGGCACGGACACGGGCTGCGGCAAGACCGCGGTGGCGTGCGCAGCGGCACGGCAGGCGGTTAAGGAAGGACTACGCGTCCGCGTGATCAAGCCCGTCGAGACCGGCTGCCTGGAGGAGGGGAACCGACTTCGGCCGCTCGACGCGCTCGCCCTGGCGGAGGCTTCCGCGGACCGGAGCCCCCTCGATGAGATCTGCCCCTACCGACTGCGACTCGCGGCGGCGCCGCAGGTGGCCGCGGATGCCGAGGGCGTGGAGATCAGCGCCGAGCGGATCGAGACGCTCGTACGAAGGGCGCAAGGCCAATCGGATCTGGTGATCGTCGAAGGAGCAGGAGGGCTCTTCGTTCCAATCGGACCCGGGCTCGACATGGCCGATCTGGCCGGACGGCTCGGGCTCCCGCTCCTCGTGGTCGCCCGAGCGGCGCTGGGGACGATCAACCACACGAGACTCACGCTGGAGGCCGCCTCCCGGCGCGGGCTCCCACTCCTCGGGGTTGTCATCAGCCACACCATGCCAGACCTCCCCAGCGCCGACCGTGCCAACCTGGACCTCCTCCGGAGGGCTCTCGGACCCCGCCTGCTGGGGGAGCTGCCTCACGGGGCCGACGCGACGGTCCCGCCCGTCCCCCTCCGGACCCTCCTGTCCCAATCCGCAACCTGCTGACTCAAGTCCGGCGCGGGGGTGGACGATCTCATGCCGGGATGCTCACGATTGAAGAGGAGCTGGACGAGCTCGAGATCAAGATCAATCGGCTCAAGATAGAGTACGACCAGTACTTCCTTGGCGTGCTGAAGCGCGAGCCCTACGTCCTGCGGGGTGACGTCCAGAAGACGATCCACCGTTACCTGAGCCAGCCCCCGAGCCAGGCCCGTCTGAAGTTTCGATTCAACACCCTCTGCGCACGCTACCAGTCGTACCGGCAACTCTGGGGGCGGACCATCCGCCAGATCGAGGCGGGCACCTATCGGCCTCACAACTTCCGCTCGCAGCTTCAGGACAAACCGGGCGAAGCCTCGCCCTCCGCGGGCGCCCCGTCTCCTCCGAAAACGACGGGCGCAGGGACCAGGGCGGTCGACCAGCTGTACGAGGCTCTGTCCGACGCCCGCCAAAAGACCGGCGAGGGGATGCGAGGCCTGACGCGCGAGAAGCTCTCGGAGATCGTTCGACAGCAGACCCGGGAACTCCGCACGCAGCACGGATCGGGAAAGATTCGGTTCAAGGTCGTCATCGAGGGAACTAGCGCGCGCCTGCGCGCGACCGTGGTCCGACCGTAGCCCGGTACTCAGCGCGTTAGTGCGCGGCAGAGCCACTCTGCGGGAAAGCTCCGGTTCGCCTATCCTCGGTTCCCGGACTGGAGGGAAGCCGTGGAGATCAAGGTTCCGCTCGTGGATTTGCAGGCGGAGGTGGCGGAGCTCTGGGAGGAGCTCCGTCCCGCGGTGGAGGAGGTCCTGCGGTCGGGCCGCTTCGTGTCCGGCCCCAACGTCGCGGCGCTCGAACGCGAGACGGCTGCATACCTGGGGGTACGCCACGCGGTCGCGCTCAACTCGGGAACCGATGCCCTCGTCATCGGGCTGCGGGCGCTCGGTGTGGGTAGCGGCGACGAGGTCATCACGACGCCGTTCACCTTCGTCGCAACGGCGGAGGCGATTTGCCGGGTGGGTGCCAGGCCGGTCTTCGCGGACATCGAACCCCGAACCTTCAACATCGACCCTGCGGAGATCGAGAAACACGTCACGGCCCGCACGCGAGCGGTGATCCCCGTGCACCTGTTCGGCCACCCGGCAGATATGGATCCGATCCTCACGATCGCGCGGGACCGGCAGCTGCGTGTCCTGGAAGACGCGGCACAGGCGTTTGGCGGGGAGTACAAGGGACGAAAGGCCGGAGGCCTCGGCGATGCAGCCGCCTTTTCATTCTTCCCGACGAAAAACCTCGGGGCGTACGGGGATGGAGGAATGCTCGCCACGGACGACGATGACATTTCGCAGACCGCACGAAAGCTGCGTAACCACGGTGCACTCGACAAGTATCAACCCGAGCTTCTCGGTTACAACTCACGCCTCGACGAGCTCCAGGCCGCAATCCTGCGCGTCAAGCTCCCCCACGTGGATCGCTGGAACGAAGCCCGGAGGCGGGTGGCCTCTCGGTACGGCGAGAGCCTGGGCGGGCTGGAGGGGGTCACGACCCCTCACGAAGCCTCCTATGCCCGCCACGTGTACCACCAGTACACCGTTCGCGTGCAGGGCGGGCAGAGGGACGAAGTGCGGGACCGGCTCCGCTCGGCCGGGGTCGCAAGCGCGATCTACTACACCGAGCCCCTGAACCGAGTGGAGCGTTACGGCTCGAGCACGGCGGATCTCGCCCTCTCCGAGCAGGCCAGTCTGGAGGTTCTCAGCCTTCCCGTGGGTCCCGGGCTAGCGGACGAGTCGGTGAAGCAGGTGATCGAGGAGCTCGGCGCGGCTCTGGTGCGCTGATCGGCTGGGCGAGGGGCGCTTACACCAGCGACGCGCGGAGGCGTGCAGCCGCGCGACGGGAGGCGGCCTCCAGGCGCGCAGTCTCTTCCTGGGGGATGCCCGGCTGCCCGAGCCCCTCTGCAGCCCGCTCGCGTGCCGCCTCGGCGCGAGAGCGGTCGATCTCGTTCGCGGGCTCCGCGGTGCGCGCGAGCAGCGTCATGTGGTTACCCGTGACCTCTGCGAACCCGGTCGACATGGCGATGAGGTGCTCCTGTCCCTCCGCGCGGTACCGTACGACACCGGAGTCCAGGGCGGAGAGAAACGGCTCGTGCTCCGGGAGCACACCGAACTCGCCTTCGACGCCCGGGACGACGACTCCGTCGACGGACTGGTCGACGACCGTTCGCTCCGGCGTGACGATCACGAGCTGGAACGGCACTGCCTCTACCCCTCCCCCAGGATCTGCTTGCCCTTCTCCCTAGCCTCCTCGATCGTCCCGACCATGTAGAAGGCCTGCTCCGGCATATCGTCGTGCTTTCCGTCGAGGATCTCCCCGAACCCGCGCACGGTGTCCTGGACGCGGACGTACTTCCCGGGCGTCCCGGTAAACTGCTCCGCGACGAAGTTGGGCTGGGTGAGGAATCGCTGGATCTTGCGGGCCCGCGCCACCGTCAGCTTGTCTTCCTCGGATAGCTCGTCCATTCCCAGGATCGCGATGATGTCCTGGAGATCTTTGTATTTCTGAAGAACCTGCTGGACGCGGCGCGCCACCCCGTAGTGCTCTTCGCCCACGACGTGCGGGTCGAGGATTCGGCTCGTCGAGTCGAGCGGGTCGACCGCCGGATAGAGACCCTGAGCAGCGAGCTGCCGCGCGAGCACGATCGTGGCATCGAGGTGAGAGAAGGTCGTGGCTGGAGCCGGATCGGTCAGG
>DAOUZG010000171.1 GCA_030665705.1 Deltaproteobacteria bacterium
GAGAGGGGATCAGTCCGGCTCTAGGGGAAATTTCCTTGCACCCTCGGGAATTACCACGCCGGGTAGCTTGCGTAAGGTCCAGATATGAACCGCGTTCGAAGTATCGACACGGTCATCCAGCGACCCTCCCTTCACGCTGACGCGGATTGTTTCTGACACTCTCCGCGCGCTGTTATAGTGTAACGGCTGCTGTGTTTCCGAAGGTCGGCTTGCAGCATAATGGGTGGTCAGACAACACGCGGTTGGTTGAGGAGTATCCCATGAGCGAGTTCACCGTTCCGACTCATCTACCTGACTGGATTCAGGACCACGTTCGCTGCTACTTGGAGAGTGGGGGCGAAGATGGGCACATGTGGGACTCGTCGATACGAGGTGGTTCAGGTCTCGTACCGACGCTTCTGCTGGTCGCGAAGGGCCGCCGCTCCGGAAACCTGATGACCTTGCCTTTGATCTACGGCAAGACCGAGGGAGGCTATGTGGTTGTCGCTTCCCGAGGTGGCGCTCCGACACACCCGGCCTGGTACCTCAATCTAGTCGCCCACCCGGAGGTCTTGGTTCAGGTCGGAGTTGAACGGTTTCGGGCTCTGGCGCGCACGGCGACGGGCGCGGAGCGCAACACGCTCTGGGGGCAGATGTTGAGTGTCTTTCCACCATACGAAGAGTACCAGCAACGTACCGAGCGCGAGATCCCGGTGGTTGTTTTGGAGCCTGTCGGTAGCTGACCGCCGAACCTCCCTGGCGTTGGAGCACGCGGCAACGTCGTAGGGTGCTATGCTTGGGGGGCTCCGCGAACAATCTCCGGAGCAGCCAGTGAGGTCTAACGATGATGCAGGGTCGAACTGCGGGTGTGCTCGCACTTCTCGCCATCTTTCTCTGGACGGGCTGTGCCACCCCCAAACAGGTCTTCATGCACAAGTGGCACCGACAGAACTTCGCGATCTCGGACGAGGAGCTGAAGACCGTGCAGTTCTATATCTCGACCGAGGTTCTTGCCATGGATCTGGCACCCGGAGAGAAGGGAACACCGCAGAGCGTCGTCATCGTTCCGAGCGAGACGCCGGGCATGATCACCGAAACCGGTCCCGACTGGGTCAGGGTGAGTTTTCAAAGAGGCGGAAGCGGAGTCTTCTTCGCCACCGTCGTGACTGGAGCAGGCGACTCCGCCTACTGGCTCGCAACCGAGGTCGAGGGGCGCGAAGGCCTTCGCCGCATGAGAGACCTCGATGAGAAGATACTCCGCGTGGGAGGCGCTGCGTACCGGTTGGAACATGGGGTAAACGCGCGGCTGCTCATCGATGGCAAGGATCTAGAGAACCTGATCAAGCAGCGCACTCACATCCCCGGGCGCACCAAGTAGAGAAGCTGATCAAGGGGCGCACCAAGGGTTCTGACTTTCCCGGCCGCCTGAGGGGCTCTGACTAGAAGAGGGCGGCGCTCCCGCGGTTGCGCCGGCTGGATGGCCTCAGCGTGCCGTCGTCTGTGTGCTGCAGTACCCGCTGGTGATGCCCGCCAACAGGGTGCAGAACTCGTCGTTGGGTCGGCCGTACCGTGCGCAGGTTTTCTGCCCCCAGACCTTCTGCGCCGAAACGGAGCCCGGTTCCGGGACCGCCACGCAGAACGCGTCGTCGCGGGGCACCGCCTCCAGGCACGACCAGAGGAACGGCGAGATGAGCGTCCCGCACATCGGGTCGCCCTCACATCCATCGAGGCGGCGGGCCATCTCCGCAAGGCAGCCCTCCGCCGTGCTCGAGCTTCCGAACCCCGTGCCAGCGGCGTTCACCTCCTCGGTCACCTGCTCGAAGTGATCGAAGTTTTCTTCCATGGAGCCGATCAGCACGACGTTCCACGAGTAGAAGGCGGCCGCCCCGATCACGAGAAGAACCAGCCCCGCCCTCATCCAGTCCGGCATCACTTTCCTCCCGGCCCGGCTAGCGAGAGAAGCAACGCAGCCACAGCCAGGGTCCAAAGCGGTCTTCGCTCGATCATCGAAGGCTTCCCGGGGCTTCGCGAAATTCCCCTGCGGGGGGTATCGACCGAGAGCGGGGGAAGGTTGAACTGCAGAGGCGAGGCTCTGCTTCGCTCGACCGAGGGCTCGATGAGGCGCGGGCTCTATTCGTTCTCTTCTCGAAACAGCGTCGAGATGCGTCTGTGAAGCTCGTCCCGGACGACGCGAAATCCGTCGAGGGGATCCGAGCCTGTGGCGGCCGGGTCGGGAAGGGGCCAGTGCTCCAGAAGCACCCCCGGGGGAAGACGAGGACACCCCTCCTCGCTGCAGAGCGTCACCGCTGCGTCGACGGTCATCAGGTCCACCTCCTCCACATCCTTGGACCAGTGGTGCCGGATGTCGAGTCCGATCTCCTCCATCGCCAGGATCGCGAGCCGATGGACCCGCGCGGGGTGAGAGCCGCCCGACGAAACCTCGATTCCCTCCGGGGCGAGAGAGCGCGCGATTCCTTCTGCCATCTGGCTTCGCGCGGAATTGGCGACGCAGACAAACAGCAGGTGCCGCGGCCGGCGTGCCCGCAGCCGCGCCAGGCTCTCCGAGATCTTCCGGTCTCTGTGCGACGCCGAGCTCATGCGATCGTCCCGAACGGGAGCATAGCCGTAAGAGGGGAGGTTGCCTCGGCCTCCAGACTGCTCTACTCCGGAAGCGACATGTACGAGATGGTCGACCACACGGGGGACCTCGCCCTTCGGATCCGGGCGGCCTCGTTCACGGAGCTGGTTGCCGAGGGAGTCTTCGGAATCGCGTCGATCCTCTTCGAGGGAGACCCGGATCGATCGAGCCCTCGTGAGCAGGGGACGGCGCGCGTATCGGGGGTGGATCGAGCCGATGTCCTGGTGCAGGCGCTCTCGGAGGCGCTTCATTGGATGCAGGAGGGGGATCGGGTACCTCTCGAGGTGACTGTCCAAGAGCCCGAGCGGGCGGTCCTCGAGGTGCACCTCGAGGGGGTGAGCGCCCGGGGACCCACGTGCCGCCGCTCGCAGGAGATCAAGGCGGTCACCTACCACGCTCTCCGGATCCGGGAGACGAGCACAGGGGTCGAGACCACGGTGGTGCTCGACGTCTGAACCGCGACGTCCAGCGCGATGGACGGGCCGCGTAGCCAACCCGCGGAAAAAGAGCGGCTAGCCGCCCCGTACTCACTTCGTGTTGAGCACGAAGGTTACGAACGGAGCCGGTTGCTCCATATGGTCTAGAGTGGTGGGGTCGTGCAGCCCATCCCCCTGAGAGAGATCCATCCCGAGCGGGTCGATGACTACCGCTGGCGCCTGCCGCGGACCGGGCCGATGCGGACCGACGGGCTCGTCTACGCGGATGACTCGCTTTTCGAGGCGATTCGTGACGACCAGGCCCTCGTCCAGGTCTGCAACGTGGCGACGCTCCCTGGAATCGTCGGCCCGTCGATCGCGATGCCCGACATCCACTGGGGATACGGGTTTCCGATCGGGGGGGTCGCCGCGTTCGACGAGCAGGAGGGCGTGATCTCGCCGGGCGGCGTGGGGTTCGACATCTCCTGCGGGGTTCGTCTGCTTCGGACCGGACTCACACGCCCGGACCTCGAGCCCCGACGGCGCCTCGACCTCTTAGTCGAGACGCTGTTCAGCCGGATTCCGAGCGGGGTCGGCCGCGGATCGAGGCTACGGCTCTCCAGCAAGGACCTGGAGGGAATCCTGACCCGCGGCGCGGCGTGGGCGATCGATCACGGTTTTGGCGAGGAGACCGATCTCGAATACCTGGAGGAGGGCGGCTGCATGCCGGGCGCCGATCCGTCTCAAGTTTCGGAGCGGGCGCTGGAGCGCGGGTCGCGCCAGCTCGGGACGCTCGGCTCAGGGAACCACTTCCTCGAGCTGCAGTGCGTCGACGAGATCTACGACGCGAGGGCGGCCACCGCGCTCGGGCTCGCGGAGGGGCAGGTGACCGTCTCGATCCACACGGGCTCGCGCGGGTTCGGCTACCAGATCTGCGAAGACTCTCTGAGGGTTATGGTGCGGGCGGCGCAGCGCTACGGCATCGACCTTCCGGATCGACAGCTCTGCTGCGCGCCGGTCCTTTCCCCAGAAGGGAGCGCGTACCTCGGAGCCATGGTGTGCGGCGTCAACTACGCGCTCACGAACCGCCAGGTGATCACGCACCGCGTGCGGGAGGCGTTCGAAGAGACCTACCAGAGAGGCCCCTCCTGGCACCGGATCGGGGTCGTCTACGACGTCTGCCACAACGTCGCCAAGCGGGAGACCCATGAGATCGACGGGAAGCGCCGGCCGGTCTGGGTTCACCGTAAAGGAGCGACCCGTGCGTTCGGTCCGGGCCATCCCGAGGTGCCGGGACGCTACCGGGCTGTGGGTCAACCCGTGCTCGTCCCGGGGGACATGGGGCGGTACTCGTTTGTGCTGTGCGGGAACCCCGCCGCGGCCGAGGAGGCGTTCGCCTCGAGCTGTCACGGCGCAGGTCGGGTCATGTCGAGGAAGCAGGCCCGACGCAACGCCCGCGGGCGTGCCCTCATCGACGAGCTGGCCGGCCGCGGCGTTCAGGTCCGGAGCGAGGGGAGAGCGACGATCGCCGAGGAGATGCCCGAGGCCTACAAGGATGTCGCGGAGGTCGTCAGGAGCGTAGAGGGTGCGGGCCTCGCACGCAGGGTGGCACGCCTCGTCCCGTTCGCCGTCGTGAAGGGCTAGCCGCGCGCGGAGTGGGCGGCGCGCAGCGAGCCACAGGCGAGCGAAGCCGGGCAGGGCGGCTTCGCCGCCCGCTAACCCCGCAAGACTAGCCAGCCTGGGCGCGGTCAGTCGAGGCCCAGCGGCAGGTCCAGGCCGCCGCTGCGCCCG
>DAOUZG010000281.1 GCA_030665705.1 Deltaproteobacteria bacterium
GACTAGCTTCCAGCAGATGGATCAGCGTCTCTCGCAGCCGGGCGGGAGCCACGGGCTTCTTGAAAATCACCCCCTCGAGCCCCTCCAGACGGCTACGCTTGATGATGTGGTCCTTGTCGTAATAGAAGGCCGTCATCAGGATCATTCGCGTATGCGGCCAGCGCCGCCGCACCTGGATGAAGAGCTCGTAACCGTCCATTCCCGGCATCACCACGTCCGACAAGACCACGTCGAACGACTCAGACGCGAGCCGTTGTAGCGCTTCCTTCGCGTCCTCCGTACAGGTGACCTCGCAACCGTCCACCCGGAGGATCTCCGCGACCGACTCCCGGACCCCCGCGTCGTCGTCCACGACGAGCATCCGCAGCCCGTCGAAAAGATCCCGCGGGGCGCGCTCCCGCTCCTTCAGGTCGACCATCCGCGCGTTGCCGAGGTAGGCGGTCGACTCGTACTGGTTGTGCTCGGCCATCTCGCCGAGCCGGCGGAGGTGCCCCTCGATGCGGGCTACCTCGTGTCGAATCGTGACGAGCTGGTTCCGAGCACGGGCCACCTCCACCGAGGGTCGTTGCGCCTCCAGGAAACGATCGACGAGCTCGACCTCGTTGGTGATGATCTCAAGCGGGTTGTTGATCTCGTGGGAGAGGCCGATCCCGATCTCGCCCAGAACGGCGAGCTGGTCCCGCCGAATGAACTCCCGGAGATCTTTCGCGAATCCAATCGTGCCCTTCTCGTCACCCCTCGCGTCGTACAGGATGGTTCCGGAGATCGCCACCGGAATCTCCCGGCGGTCCTTCGCCACGAACGCGGTCGGGAAGTTGACGACTCGTCCCCGTCCGTCCGGCAAGGGATCCCGCATCGCGGCCATTACCCGCTTCGCCTCCTCCAGACTGGGATAGAGCTGTGCAACGAAGCGGCCGATGATCTCCTCGCGCCCATAACCCAGGTTCTCGCGGGCGCCGTCGTTGTAGTAGGCCACCATCCCGTGAGCGTCGGTGGCGACGACCATGTCGGGCGAGGCCTCGATCAGCCGCTCGAGAGAGGCCTTGGTTAGGGGCATCCACCGAAGTGTATCGTTCTCCCGCGCCGGCGCCGCAACGCACGGCGCGTGGACAGTGACCGGGAGTCGCAGCAGGACGACTGGGACATCCCCGTACCGGTCTCGATTGAACGCGAACTCTCAGAGCAGCTCGAGCCGCACCTTGCCCAGCGCTGCGCGGGGCGTCCGTTTCCAGAGCGCGATGGCGATGTGGTTCTCCTCGTCGGGGGAGAGGATCCCCCAAGGCAGGAAGAACCGTGTCTGGGGGCCGCGCTCCGGCCAATACCGGCCGAGCAGGTAGCCGTTCAGATAGAGATTCGCGCGGCCCCGCCCCGGATCGAACGCCAGCCCCAGCGCCAGCTTCTTCGGCTCCACCCCATCGAGTTGGAACGTCGTCTCGTAAAGGGCCACGCCGGTGGGCTCGCCGGCCCAGCCGTGCGGGAGAACAACTTCCTGCGCTTGCGTCCGCTCGACTCCTCCGAACGCGACCACGGGAGTCAGCCCCTGCTCCCCGCGAACCAGCCCTCCCCGAAACCGCCAAGCCACCGGCGTCGAGCCGGTGTCGAGCCGTACGATCCCACGAGGGTTCCTCCCATCCGTAGCGAAGTCCTTGTTGTGGCCGAGGCTCTCGACGAGGACGATCAGGACGTTTCGTCCGGCGTTGAACGACACCCCTCGAAGCGGAACCCGCCGAATGGCAGCCCCGTCCGGGCCCGCACCGAGTGGGTTACGGAACTGGTCTCCTGCAGCAACGAGCCGGCGGTTGATCCAAACCGCGTAGCAGTGACGCGCGTCGAGGCGCAGCCGATCCAGCGGACCTTCGAAGGTGCCCCGGTACCAGACAAAGCCGTAGTGAACACCGAGCGTGTCCATGTCCATCTGGCCACGCTCCGCCTGGGCCGGCGAGACCTGGGCCCAGCCGGAGTCGTCGTAGGCGGGATCGAGCTGAGGGCTCACCCCCGAGAAGCTCCATCGTTCCAGACGCGGAAGCGGGGGTGGCGTTACCGACGGAGGAACCATCCAGCGGATGGGTTCCGGGCTAACCGTCTCGAGCTTCCCGTCAGAATCGTAGACACGAATCTGCGTCTCCCACGGGGCGAGCCGCGCCCACTCCGGCTCCGGAGCTGGGACGACGCGAGGCTCGCGTGTCGGATTGCGGAGAAACACGAACTTGCGGCGCGGACCCTGACGCGAGGACAGGTGCTCCGGACACCATCCCGTCCCGTCCTCTCGCTCGGTCTCGCACAGGTCTTCCTCGTAGCGGTCCAGAAACTCGTTCAGCCGCTTCACCACCTCGAACCGGGCCCCGGTCCGCCCCGACTCGCTCACCGGTGCGCCGTAGTCGTAAGACGTGTAGACGTCCGGGCTCGACATGTAACCCCACGTGGTGCCACCGCAGAACACGTAGTAGCTCCAGAGGGTCGCCCTCTCCGCGAGCGCCGCCTTCGTGCTGTTCTCGATTCCGTCCGGACCGAGAAGCTCCCGGATGTGCCCGTAACCCGGACCGCCCCACGCGTCGTACCAGCCCGACTGGAGCTCCGCGTAGAAGAGGGGATTGTCGCGCCGGTGCGCGTCGAGCCCCGCCTCGTCCAGGCGAAAGTCGTTGAACGTCTCGGGGGAGTCGCGCCAGTCCTCGTCGAAAGTCGTCACCGAGTAGCGGTCGATGGAGAGAAGGTCGACGTCGACCTGGCGACCCTCGACCGAGGAGAGATCGTTGTGGAAGACGGGAACTCGGACCCCGAGCTGACGCACGAGTCGGTAGAGCTCCCGCATGTAGGGGTTGGTCTGCCCCCTCGCGACGTCTCGGCGAAGCAG
>DAOUZG010000180.1 GCA_030665705.1 Deltaproteobacteria bacterium
GCAGTGACCCCCACCCCCCGGATGGCCCATAACCGACACGGCGCGGGCGATCCGGACCCCGGGAGTGTCGGTCGGAACGAGGATCATGCTCGCGCGCTCGTGAGCTGGCGCCTCGGGTTCCGTGACAGCCATGACGATCGCAAAGCGGGATCCGATGGCGCCGGAGGTGAACCACTTGTGGCCGTTGATGACGTACTGATCGCCGTCGCGCTTCGCGAGGGTCTGAAGTCCCGTGGGATCGGAGCCCGAGACCTCCGGCTCCGTCATCGAGAAGCAGCTCCGGATCTGCCCCTCGAGGAGCGGCCGGAGATACGTCTTCTTCTGTTCAGGCGTTCCGAACTCGGCGAGAATCTCGGCGTTCCCGGTGTCGGGGGCAGCGCAGTTGAAAACCCGGGGAGCAATGCCGCTCCGTCCCATGAGCTCGCACAGCGGCGCGTACTCGAGATTCGTGAGCCCCGCACCCCATTCCGTATCGGGGAGAAAGAGGTTCCAGAGGCCGATCGCGCGCGCCTTCTGCTTCAGCTCCTCGACGATCTGCGGCTCGTGATGCGGGTCGCCCGATGCCTCGATCTGCTCCTGGGCAATCCGCTCGGCCGGCTCGATCTCCTCTTCCATGAAGCGCGTGATCTGGTCCTGAAGGATCTTCTCGCGTTCGTTCGGCTCGAAATCCATGGGTCTTTCTCCCTCTCTCTACGCGATCGGAGCTGCGCCGAGGCGGTAGGCTTGCCGGCGCGTCTCTTCCGGTCTTGGGCTCGCTCCGCGGCGACTCTACCCGATCCGCCCCCACGAGGGGTAGCGGTCACTCGCGGAGCGGATCCACGAGTACACCCGGGTTCAGGACGCCGGCGGGATCGAGGGTCTGCTTCGCACTGGCGAGCGCAGCCGCGAAACCCTCGGAACGCTGGCGGTCGTACCAGCGCCGATGGTCCCGCCCCACCGAGTGGTGATGCGTGATCGTCCCGCCGAGAGCCAGCACGGCCTCCGAGGCCTCTTGCTTGATGGCCGCCCACTGCTCGAGCTCCTGCCCGCGGCGCACCGGGGCGAGAATCGTGTAGTAGGGGGCAGGACCGTCCGGATAGACGTGGGTGAATCGGCAGGTCAGGGAGCCCGTTCCGCACACCCGTCGCAGCGCCTCACCCACCCGCTCCATAACCCCCGCGTGGAAGGAGTCGAACCGGTCCCACGTAATGGAAGTCTCGAAGGTCTCGGAAAGGATTCCCATCGACACGATCGCGTCGCGCAGGTAGGGGGCACGCAGAAAGGCGTCGCGCCACGTGCCTGCCGCCCCCTCCCGCGAGGCCCCCGCATCGGTACGCGTACGCCCGGCGCCCTCGGGGAACTCGCCGCCGTGGTCGCGGCAGATCTCGAGCGCGCGATCCATCCAGGGATCGAGGGGGTGATCCTTCGACTCGAACCCCAGCACGAGAAGCGCGCGATCGCCGGGGCCGGCTCCCACGTTGGCAGCCTCCAGGGCGTCGAGCAGACGGCAGTTCGCGGGGTAGAGACCCGACTGGGAGAGCACGCGCGAGGCCTCGACCCCCTCCTCGAAGGAGCGAAAAAAGACGCTCGCGCTTGCCCGGTAAACGGGTCGATCCTGAAGCCGCATCCAGGCTTCCGTGATGATCCCCAGTACGCCTTCGGATCCGATGAAGAAACGATCGGGGCTCGGCCCTGCTCCCGAGCCGGGAAGTCTCCGGGTCTCGACGATCCCGGTCGGTGTGACCACACGAACTGCCTCGACGAACTCGTCGATGTGGGTGTAGAGCGTGGCGAAGTGACCGCCGGAGCGCGTGGCGATCCACCCCCCCAGGCTCGAGAACTCGAACGACTGCGGAAAATGGCGCAGGGTCAGCCCGTGGGGCCGGAGCTGGGCCTCGAGCGCCGGCCCGAAGACGCCCGCCTGGATCCGCGCCGCGCGCGAGGTCCGGTCGATCTCGACGACCCGGTCCAGGCGCGAGAGATCGATCGAGACCACCCCGTCGTAGGCCTCGCCCACGTCGCACTCGACGCCGCCCACGACGCTCGATCCGCCGCCGAAGGGGATGGCCGCGACGCCGGACGAGCTGCACCAGTCCAGGATGGCGACGATCTCCCGCTCGTGCTCGGGAAACGCCACCCAGTCCGGGGGATTCGGAAACTCCCCCCGGAGCGCACGCACGACGTCCCGGTAGGACTGACCGTAGGTGTGGCGGGCCCGTTCGTAGGGCTCGTCGACGAAGAGGCCCCGGAGCGTTTCCGGCGGTGCGACGCGCGGCGATCGGAGGTTCAGGTCCTCGAGCGCCGGGGGCGCTTCGATCTGAAGCTCCTGAAGGCCGAATCGTTTCTGCAGCGCAGCTGCGATCAGACGCACCTGGGTCGAATCCGCCCCTGCGTCCTCATACCCCCAGCCCCAGAACTTGAGTCTCCGCTCGGACATCCCCTCTCCTGTGGCGCCTCCGCCGACGGTATTACTACCCGGAGCGCTTTATAGATGACACGTCTCAACTTGCCGCATACCGCAGGGAGTGGCACGCCCACAAGAGTCGCACGGAGCCGGAGTACCCAATCGTGGTGCTCATTAATGGGGGCAGCGCCTCGGCATCGGAGATCGTCGCAGGAGCGCTCCAGGATCACGGCCGCGCCATCCAGGCAATGCCCGTCCGACCTGACATCGTCGCGGAGCCGTACTCCCAGAGGGAGGTCGAGGCTCTACAGGAAGGTGAGGGGGAGCAGGGTTTGACCGGGAAGGTTCACCCCGAAAGATCACCACCTACGGTGACGTGGGACCCGGTGGATGAAGATTCGACAGAGCCGGCGAGATCGTTGGTGAGCCCTCGTCCTCTTCCCGGAGTCGAATTTGGTCGGAATTCTCGGGGTATTTCCCCACCTTGTCGCGGTAGAAGGCGCGAATCACGTCCATATCTGCCTTCACGTCCCCGCTCGGCACCAGGGCCGGACCGAAGCCCCCGCGCTTCTCTGCGTAATCCAGATAGCCCATCACGATCGGAACCTGCGCGATGTTCGCAATGTGGTAGAACCCCGATTTCCAGTACTCGGTCGGCCCTCGCGTTCCTTTGGCTGGGACGACCAGAACGAGAGATCCCCCGCTCGTCAGCCGTTCAACCATCTGCTGCACCACGTCGTTGCGCATATGGCGGTAGATCGGGATCCCACCCAAGCGCCTGATGACCCAACCGAACGGTGGGTTGAAGAGCGTGTGCTTAACCATCCAGCGGACATTCACATTGACGAGCCTCGCAAGCGCGAGCATATACAACGCGTCCCAGTTCGACGTATGCGGAGCCGCAATCAGCACGTAGTTCTGGGCGGTGGGCACCTCGCCGTCCATCTCCCATCCTTTCAGCTTTAGAAAGAACCTGGCGAATGTCTTCAACATAGGAATCCCCCCACATCACAGTCGTCTTCTACCCTCTCTCGGATCGTTCAGAGGCCATCATCGCCGTCCGATCCATCCCTTCAGCCTGCCTGCCCACCCCGGGTTGGCCGCACCACCGATTCCACGCAAGCGAGTCCTCGTAGGATACACCGGCTGACCCGAAACCGAAGCCTTTGCCAGGACAGTAAATGGCGCTGGCCCGCCTCCTGCCCCCTGATCGTTAGGCGGTAGAAAAGCTCGATCCTCACGTGCGGTATGGGGTAAGTTGAGACGTGTCATCTATGAAACGCTCCGGGTAGTATCTCCGGAGGCGGGTGAGACCCGTCCATCTTGCCGCGGGGGAGGTAGGATGCGGACGATGGGGCTGCCGCAACGGCTCGACGCGGTCTTTCGCACGACGGTGAGCGTGCTGATTCTGCCGGTCGCGCTCATCGCCATCAGCATCTGGGCCCTCATCCGCGTTTTTCGTAAGGCCCCGCGCGAGAAAATCGACAGCGTCTACTGGAGCTTCGCGAAGATCGGGGTCCGGGTCGGCGGCACAAAGCTCGAGGTCCACGGGCTCGAGAACATCCATCCGGGCCAGGGCTACGTGCTCGTGCCGAACCACGAGAGCAACTGGGATTCCGTTGCCATCGTCGCAGCCCTCGACAAGGTTCCGGTGCGCTTCGTCGCCAAGAGGGAGATTGCCGACATCCCCATCTTCGGATGGGCAGTCATCCAGAGCGGCTCGGTGAGGGTCGAGCGCACGGGCACCCAGGCCGACGTCGATCGGATCCGGAAGAATATGGCCGCGCGCCCGACGGACCTCTCGATGATCTTCTACGCCGAGGGGATGCGTTCGCGCGACGGAGCGCTCCACCCGCTCAAGAAGGGCGCTTTCGTGATCGCGATCGCCCACGGGCTGCCGGTCCTCCCCCTCGGCCACGCCGGCTGCTACCGCATCTGGCGACCGCTCAAATTCAGGCTCCGGAGCGGCCCCGTCGTCGTGGAGGTGGGACGGCCCATTCCGACGGAGCACCTCACCTACGACAACCGGGACAAGCTCCGGGACCAGACGTTCGACGCGGTGCGGGAGCTGCGGGCCCGGGCGAGAAAACGTGTCCGGGAGCTCGGCGCAGACCCCGGCGGGATCGACTGAGCGCGAGCCTCGCGTTCTCTCCAGGGCTAGCGCGAAGCGCAGAGC
>DAOUZG010000334.1 GCA_030665705.1 Deltaproteobacteria bacterium
GGTCGCGCGTACCACCCTACGGTCACGTACTACTGCTCGAGGGGCGAGGGGACCGGGTCGGCATGCTCGTCACGGGGGTTTCCCGGATCGAACGAGGTCGGTTGACCCTACAGGAGGAGCCTTCCGAGGATGAACCCGAGGCTCCGTTCGTACAGAAGGCCCTCCTTCGTGATGGTGAGGTGGGCTTGGTGGATGTAGAAGGACTGTTCGCCCGGGCGCGGGAGCTGCTCCGGGGATCGTCGCTGAGGAGAGGGGGAAGAGCATGCCAAAGCGCGTTCTGATTGCTGACGACGCCGTGTTCATGCGCGAGCTGCTCCGGGAGATCCTCGGAGAAGCGGGCTACGAGATCGCTGCGGAAGCAGCCGACGGCACGGAGGCTGTGGAACGTTTTCGGGAGCAATCCCCCGATCTCGTGACCCTCGACATCGTCATGCCGCGCAAGAGCGGACTCGACGCGCTTCGCGAGATCCTCGCTCTCAACCCGGGCGCGTGCGTGGTGATGTGCAGTGCACTCGGCCAGGAAGCGCTCGTGATGGAGTCCCTGGAGGCGGGGGCGCGCGACTTCATCGTCAAGCCCTTCAAGCCGGATCAGGTGAGGAACGTGGTCGCGCGCGCAATCCAGAAAGGGGCCGAGGGCGCGACTTCGTGAACCTCGAGAAGTACCGCGCCCTCTTCATCGAGGAGGCAACCGAGCACCTGGCCGAAATGGGCCAGGCGCTTGTGGCCCTTGAGAAGAAGGCCGGCACCCCCGACGCGATCGAGCCGATCGACACGCTCTTCCGGATGGCCCACTCGGTGAAGGGAATGGCTGCGGCGCTCTCGTACGAGGCCGTCTCCGACCTCGCGCACAAGCTCGAAGGTTGGATGGAGCCACTCCGCGGCCAGGAACAGGTCCCCGAGGGCGCGATCCCGTTGCTCTTCGACATCGTCCGCGCCCTCGAGACGATGATTGCCGACGTCGCCCGCACCGGTGACTCCCCCGATCCCCGCCCCGACCTGATCAGGCTTCTCGAGACCCCGGCACGCGTCCCCGATACATGGCAGAAGGAGCGCCGCGGAAAAAAAGGACTGAGCCCGACGCGCCCCCGCTCCCCCGGACGGTAAGGGTTCGGACGGAGTCGGTCGACCATTTCCTCGCAGTGGTCGGTGAACTCCTGCAGCGTCAGGCGCGCCTGGAGGCGCTCCATAAGGCGGCTCCCCTCTGGGAATACCACCGCGAATTCGGTGAGGGGCTGGAGGGGATGGCCCGCGCGGTGCGCGAGCTCCGGCAGCACGCGCTCGAGCTGCGCACGACACCCGTGCGGCGGATCCTGGAGCGGTTTCCAAGAGTGGCCACGGAGCTCGCGCACAGTCTCGGCAAGCGCGTCACCGTCGAGCTCTCGGGTGAGGAGGCCGAGGTCGACCGCGCAGTTCTCGACCATCTGGACGAGCCTCTTCTACATCTGCTCCGCAACGCGGTGGACCACGGGATCGAGACCCCCGAGGAGCGAAGCCAGGCGGGCAAGCCCGAGGCCGGAAAAATTCAGCTCTCCGCCGCACAAGCCGCGGGGCGTGTGCGGATCCGTCTGGAGGACGACGGCAAAGGCATCGACGTGGAACGGGTTCGCAAGTGGGCGGTGGAGAAGGGTCTGCTCGTGGAGGCGGTGGCCGAGG
>DAOUZG010000117.1 GCA_030665705.1 Deltaproteobacteria bacterium
GGTGGGTCATCGCGATATCCCGGAGGACGGTCGGAAGATTCAGCTCCTCGAACGTCTTGATCTCGATCGGGATGACCCTGAGCACGATGTTGTAGTTCCGGCGCTCGCGGCAGATGTTGACGCGAAACCGTCCCTCGCCAGGGATCTCGTAGGCCAGGTCCAGGGAGTTGCGTCCCTCGAGCGAGGCGTGAGGAGAGTCTTCGAGCAGGATCCGCGCGATGGCCTCGGTATCGGCGTCCGTCAGCACCCGATACTTGAGCTCGACGAGTTCTCCATTGAATCGGTAGAGGGGCAGGTAGCCGACCTGGAAGTGGATGTCGGACGCGCCCTTCTCGAAACCGAGCCGTAGCAGCCGGTGCAGCCGCTCGCGATCCATCCTGGATCTCCCTCCTTAGAGCCCTAACGCGATGTCGGTCACCCTCCTCATTCGGCCAGCATCGGCCAGGCCTTGACGTTGGAACCGCTCGCGCGTTTCGTATATTTTGGGTCAGTGACGCCGATCTGCTGCATCCTGCTCCTCCTCTGGGCTGTAGGCGGTCGCGCCGAGACCGCCCCGGCCCCGGAGCCGGCCCCCACCGATGCGCCATCGGAGTCTCCCGCGCCGAATCCCCAGCCCCAGCTGGACCTGGAGCGCCTCTTGCGCATTCCCCCCGGCGGGGTCGCAACGCCTGATCTGCGCGGGGGAAAGGACCGGGAAACCTGGGAGGCGGAGTTCGCGGAAGCCCACGGCGAGGTCCGGGAACTCAAAGCCCGAATCGCGGAGACGCAGCAGGAGTTGCGTGAGTTGGCGCCCGACGACTGGGCCTTTACCCCGACGGGAGGCGGAGTTCCGAGTGATCCGGAGACTTTGAAGCTGCGGGCGGACCTGCGGAGGGACCGACAATCACTCGAGGCGGCGCGACAGCGGCTTCGCGAACTCCAGGTCGAGGCTTCACTCGCCGGCGTTCCGGACGCCTGGAAGGTCACTCCAGAGCCAGCCGAGTAGGTCCCGACGCGCGGCGAGCCCCCGTCCGCCATCCGAGCCGTCTCGGTCTGTGCGTTGACTTACGCGGCTCGGAGGGCCGAACTACGGCACCTCGAGCCCCGTTTTGTCCAGCGGCGCCCTATCGTTTGCACCGGCAGCCATCCTGCAACTGTCGCGTCGAACGCCGCCGGTGACATGAAGAGATCGCAACTCGACTTGGCCTCCATTCGGGCCCACGTCGGGCGGTACGCGAATTGCTCGCCGGAGCAGGGTGTTTCCGCGGGGGAAGTTCGACCTTTCGATGGGGCGGAAGCGGAGCCTGGCACTGGCGGCCGGTCTGCTACTGCTCGGGGTCGCCGCGCTGCCTCTTCGGCTGGAGGTGGGCGGGCCGCAGCAGTTCGGTCCCGGTCCAGGCGGGATGGCTCTCGGAGTCGAGCGAATCACCGTCGGGTTGCTTCCGTGGCAAGACCTCGCGCTCCTCCAGGTGGAGGCGAGCGTTCCTCTCCCGAGGGGCGATGCCCTCCGACTCGAAGCCGCGCGCGTGCAGGTTGAAGCTGCCGGCGTGGGGATCGGGGGTGCGTGGTCCGCCGACGCGATCGACGCTCTGGTGGCGGAGCGGCTGCACGGAACCCTGGGGCCGATTCGTCTCGCCGACGGCTCCCTCGAGGTTCGGCGGGAAGGTTCGCGCCTGAAGTTGCGCGGATGGGCCACCGGTGCCGACGGCGGACGTCTCGACGTCCAGGGCGACGTGTTGGCTAAGCCTCCCCACACCGGGCAGATCCGGCTCTACCCCTCGCACCTTCGGTTCCTGGCGGGTCCCTCGGCGGAGCCGCTGGAGATGTCGGGAGCCGTGATCGTAAAGCGACTGGAGCAGGAGACCGACCGCATCCAGCTGGTGCTCGACGTCACGGCCCCGCAAACGTCCCTCGAGTCTCGGATGTCCGTGGGACCGAATGGAATGCTCGATCGATTGGTCGCCCGCGTAGAGGGAACCCTCGAGCGGCACGGAGGACGGTTTACGCCCGAGAGCGTTCTTCGCTTTCTCGGGCGCATCCGGGTGTTCGAAACGTCGCCGCAACTCAGGGCTCTTCACGGCCTGTTTCATGGCTCGGTCAGGGTTCGTGGGTCGATGGAGAGCCTTCGGACAGAGCTGAGCCTCGACCTGAGCGATGTGCGCGTCCGGCTCGGCGATCAGCTGGACAAGCCCGCCGGTGTCCCTGGCCACATCGAGCTGAAGGTCCGGCTCGAGGACGGGCAGTCTCTTCGTGCAGAGGGCAATGTACGGCTCGATCCCCTTCGTGCTCGACTCGTGGCGACCGAGCGCTCGCGGGGACTGAGCTTCAGGCTCGACACGAATTGGTGTCCGCTCACCGATGTCCTCGAGCGTATTCCCGCGCTTCGAGAGACCGGGGTCACGGGGACCGGGCGTGTTCGCTTCACCGCCCGGGGAGAGGGGAGGGCATCGCCGACCGTGAGTGTCGAGTTCGCGGATCTCACCGTTCCTCTTGGTCACGCCGAGGTTCGTGTCCCGCGCGCCCGCCTCCGCATGGACCCTCGGGCGATCGTCCTGGAACCCACCACGCTCGATCTCCGGGGCGAACAGCTCGAGGTTTCGGGCGAGCTGATTCGGCCCCGGCGCAACCTCGGCTGGCAGCTCGGCCTTCAGGTTCGAGCGTCCCATCTTCGACTGGACCCGCTGGTCGCGTTCCTGAGGCCCGACGAGCAACCGTCGGGGGCAGCCGCCCCGGATTTGGAGCAGACGGCCACCACCCTCGTGCGTCGGTTGCACGCGCGCTCGTACTCGCTACGGGATGTCACGGTCCGCCCTCTCGTGCTCGAGATCGACCGGGTGTCGGGCCTCGGTCTGCCGGATCGCGCAATCCGGCTCGAGGCGGGGCTCGAGGACCGCGTGGTCCGCGTGAAGTTCGACTCAGAGGACAACGCAAAAGAGCCCTGGACCGTCTGTCTCGATCTCAGGCACTGGATCCCGCAGGTGTCGATGTCGGACGTTAGCGGCGGTCCACGCTGTCGTGGCTTCAGCGCATCAGGCAAGGGCGGCTAAGTCGCATATCGCGGACCGGCAATTGCGCCCGTTTCAGGCATAGCGCGTCCCGGCGCTGCAGCCACCCCGCTCGAACCTCCACCTCACACCCCGTAGATCTGCCGCGTACGCACGTTCGCACCCCCCGCGAATTCCCCGACTCGCTCTATCCCATCGTCGGGGAGATGCACCGACTACCTGCCGGTCGAAGACCCGCGGCACGGGATCTGCACTGTCGGGGTTGTGATGCGAAGTTCACGTCTGGTCCAAGTTGGGTCGATCCTGGTGTTCGCCCTGACCCTTGGCGGATGTGCGACGCTTCGCCCCTTTCCCCGAGATCGAGACCACGCCGAGACCCCCACGGGCGAACGCACCTTGAGCGCCATCGTAGCGGAGCTCCATCTCCATCTGAGAGATGACACCTATCGTTACGATGGGGGGGGGAGCGTGGGAGGCCATAACGTCTTCGCCCTTGCGCTATGGCGCCTCGACCGCCTGCGCGCGCAGCGCGCCCGGCGGCCTGGGGCCCGACGGCCCGAGGAGTGGGAGAACCTCGACATCGTCATCGAGTACGCGCGGGGGCGAGCGCTCGAGCGACTGCGGCGATACGCGGCTGCTCGAGAGGCGTACGGGCTCGTGGCTGCCACGGGGAGTCGGCTGGCCGACGCCGCCTTCGAGCGGGAAGAGGTGATGCGCCGCTTCGCCCGCCATTCCGGCCGGCCCGATTCTCCACTCCGCGACGCTGAGGAGGAGCGCGCGTTCATCGAGGGACGCATCCGGACATGGGAGGCGTTCGCCCTGGAGTACCACGGCACCCCGTTTCAGTCGCTCGCCCGGGAAAAGGCCGAGGCGGGGGAGATGGCGCGCGTGGACTGGTTCGAGCGACATCGCGGCGTACAGGAGGCGATCCAGGCCTGCCGCCGGCTCGTGGAACGTCATCCCGCATCGAAGCTGCATGCCAACCACCTGATTCGATTGGGCGACCTCTACGCCGAGGCCGCGCATGGGATGGTTCTCCGGTCCCGCGCCAATCTCCGCCCCTTCGATGCGCAGCGCTACGAGGTGTTCCTCGACCATGCCTTTGCCCTCTACGAGTCGGCCGGGGACCAGCCCGGGAAGAGGACACGGGCGGAGGCCTCCAACAAGATCGACGCGCTCCTGGCGGAGCACGAGGGAATCCGAGCTCATGTCCCGTAGGCACGAGGACGCGATCCGGCTGGGAATCCGGATTCTGGTGGCGGCGGCGCTTGCCGGGCTGGTGGTTCTTCTGTTTCAGGGACGGGCTCGCTCGGCGGAGCTGATCTCCGAGGGGACGCTCGAGACGCTTCTCGACTCGCCGCTGGCGTCGTCGACCGCGCGCTTGGAGGAGGCGGAGGCGCTCCTGCAGCGTGACCGGCGTCACCGATGGGAGACGGCACTCCGTCAGGCGCTCGAGGTGGCCTGGACGGCTGGCTCGGACCGTTCGGTTCGAGGCGCAATCAGCGGAGCGAGGGAGCTCTATCGAACGGTCCTTACCCTCCGGAAGCGCACACCCGTCGAAACAGAGGTGTTTGCACTACTCGATGCGGAGGTCCGAGCCGGGGTCGGCGATGAGAGCCTCCGGTCCCTCCACGCTCGACTCCTCGAGCGGGAACGCGAGGAGCGGATGCGGACCCGGCTGGCGGAGATCCGAAAGGCTCTCGACGCAGGGGACCTGATGCGGGCGCGCATGGGGCTCGGGCTGTTGCGTGAGCGTGCGCCGACTCACCCGGAGCTTACGCGGCTCGAGGATGCGTGGGCCGATCTCGATCGGAGAGAGCGAGGATCTCGGGAGTCCTTGATCGAGATGGAGGGAGAGACGCGACCCGGCCAGGCCGCACGGGCTGCGGCGCTGCTTCTCGAAGAGGTTCCCGCGGGCTGTGGTTCTTCGAGGGGCGAGGGAGAACCGTCACTCCTCTGTGCTGCGGCCCTCTACCGCGCGGGGGCCCGCGAGGAAGCTCGCACCCTGCTGGCACGACTCTCCCGAGGCGACGGGGGTGCGTCCGAGACGGCATCCCGCTGGCTTCGCGATCCGCAGCTCTTCCCGGAGCGCGTGTGGCTGCGCGCCCGGTGGCGGGGGCGGGTGCGACGTGTCCTAGGATGGCTCGGCGGACACTCGCTCGAGGACCGTGGTCTCGACGTATCGTCGCGTGGACTCCGAGCCTGGCGAGGAGCGATGTCACCCCTCAACCTCGGCCTCTCCGTTCCCCTGCGCATTGCTCGCGGGCGGATGCCCAATCCGACCCGCCTGCGGCGCGCTGCGAGGTTCTATCTCGAGCACGATCCGCACGGACGCTCAGCCGGGGAAGCTCGAGAGTGGCTCCTGCGGACTCGGCCGGACCGCGTCGAGCGACGGAGGCTCGCCCTCTACCAGGATGGGGTTCTGGAGCTGCCCAAGGCCCGCACGCGCTACTCCCCGGTGTATGCGCGACCCCTCCTTGTCACGACTGCGCTCCTCGAGACCGGGAAAGGCGCGGGCACCGAAGCCCTCGCGCAGCGCCTGGCGGCGGCGGAGGCCGTCGTGTTGACCCCTGCTCCTCCGGGGCCGCCGGCCGACGCCCTCGTCCTCTCGACGGAGGAAGCGATCCAGGTGCTCCACGCGCTCGCGGAGGCGGTTGAAAAGGGACGGGCGCACTCGCTCAAGGGATCAACGGACGAGGCGGTCGACGCCCTGCGCCGCCTGACGGGGCTGGTTCGCGGCGGGCGCGCGCTCCACGCGCACCCCTGGGTGCAGCCTTCGGCATCTTCTCGGAAGCAGACCGTGCTTGCTCTCCTGGAGGGCGACCCGGCTCGCTTCGAGCAAGTCGGCTTCCACCGGGGTGGTGACGATCTCGCCGTACAGAGGCCCCTGCTCGGTCCGAACATCTCCTGCCCATCGGGGCTCGTCTGTCTCGACCGGATCCGCCCGATTCAGGGGCGACTCTACGGAAGTCTCGGCATCGAGGGCGACGCGCGTCTCGGAGTGGAGACCCGCGTTCAGGGAGCGTCGTTGCGGCTGGAAATGTCCGAAGCCGGGCCGCTCGCCTCCCTCTTCCTGCCGGTGGGAGCTCTTCTCGGCATCGACCAGTGGGTTCCGCTCGAAGCCTCGGTCCGGGTGAGCCTCGCTGGAATCAGCGTGGCGCCCCGCCTCGACGCCAGACGTTAGCGGGTTGTCGGCCGGCTCCGCCTTCTAGAGTTCCCTCTCGAGTGTAGAGACGAGGCGGTCGACAACTTCCGTGCGAGCGTTCTCACCCATCAGCCCGATTCGCCAGACACGACCGGCGAGCTTCCCGAGTCCTCCGCCGATCTCGATCCCCC
>DAOUZG010000044.1 GCA_030665705.1 Deltaproteobacteria bacterium
AGCAGCGTGGCGGAGATTCCGTGGGGCCGCCTCGGGCTCGCGAGCCGCGTGAACGCGTCGGACAGGGAGGGTCTGCGCCCGCTCATGCTGTCGTCCCTCGCCGCATTTCTCGCTTGACCCGCTCGAGCGTCGCTCGTTCCGCTCGGTCCCGGTAGAACTCGTCGAGCGGATAGCATCCGGAGACCAGGCCGCTCCGCGGCGCGGTGGTGCAGTCGCTAAAGGTGCGGCAGATCCGCTCACGGTCGAGCGGCTTGCCGGCCAAGAGATCGGCCGGCAGCTCCGGGTAGGTGAGCACCATCCGGCCGAGTCCCACCGCGTCGCACCAACCGTAGCTGAGACACGGCTGGGCGACGTGCGGTATGAACTCCTGCAGATAGGTCCAGCCCGAAGAGACGATCACGGCATTGGGCACGTGCCACTTGATGTCTCGGGCAGCCCCGAGAAGGCGCGCAACGCCGACGAGGGGGTCTTCGGGCGGTGCATAGCCGTCGCTGGAGGGAAAAGCGGCCGGTCGCTGCAGGTGCGGAGCCGTGTAGGGGCTCCCCGCGGTGACGTTGATCCACTCCACCCCTCTCTCGACCAGCCTACGCACGAGAGCGATCGGCTCGGTGAGATCGATCCGTGCCGGCTCATCTCGATCGACACCAAAGGAGAGATCGTAGGGGTGGGGGTGTGGCTCGGCCTCGCCGGGCGCAAGACCGGATACGGTCCACCCGGGCGTAGGCCGGTACGGAACCGAGTCGAAGACCGAGAGGCGGACGCCGATCGTGAGCTCCGGTGCCGCCTCTTTCACGGCGTCGAGGACTTCGGACAGGAGCCGCATGCGGTCCGCCAGCGACGGGCCGCCGTAAGGACCGGGCCGGGAGCGGGCCGCCAGGAACTCGTGGAGTAAGTAGCCGTGGCAGCACTTCACGTCGACGAAGTCGAACCCCTCCGCGTGGGCCAGCGCGGCTGCCCGCGCGAAGTCGCGCGGGATCTCCCGCACCTCCGCATCGGTGAAGACCGCAGCGTCGCTTGTCACGCCGACGCGACGATCGAGAAGCGGATGGCGAAAGGCGATGCGCGGGGCGGGCCCGGCGTCCGTGGGTCGAGACCAGCGTCCGCTATGGGTGAGCTGCAGACCGACAAGTGGACGGTTCTCGAGGCCGGCGCTCGACGCCGCGAGGAGCTCGCGTCTCAGGCCGCCGATGGCGCGAGCCGTGGAGTCGGTCAGGAGAAGCTGATGGGGATTCGCGCGGCCGTCGGCGCGAACAGCGACCGCCTCTCCTCCCCAGATCCAGCCCGCCCCCGAGCTCCCGAAGCGCCGCCAGCGCCGGAGCGTGAGCTCCGAGGGCTCCCCCGACTCGGTTCCGTCCCAGCCCTCCATCGGTTGGATGACAAACCGGTTCGCGACCACGTGCGTGCTCCCGGTGGCGTGCCGAAGCGCGAGCGGTTCCGCCAGCGGGGACTCCGAAGGGGGGAGAATCTCGTCGTCGCACGGAAGGTCGCAGCCGAGCTCCGCGAGGCGCTCGCGCAGGCGGGCGGAGTCGCGCAGCGCAGAGACCCGCGGAAAGCGGACACTCACGGCGGCTCCCGCGAGGCCAGTACGCGGCGTACGAACTCGACGTCGGCGGCAAGCTTCTCCTCGAGGGGCTTCGGCTCCCAGGAGAGGAACTCGAAGGTCATCGGACCCTCGTAGCCCGCGTCGAGCGCCGCGGGCAGGATCTGGCTGTAGTCGAGCACTCCTCCCTCGAGGGAGCCGCCGGGCAACAGAGCCCCCCCGGCGGGATTGGGTCGATAATTCTTGAGGTGGTAGTAGCGCGCGTGCGTGATCAGGCGCCGCGCATCGTCGGGTTGTGCTTCGGCTTCCTCGGGTGGGAGATCGTCCAGCACCTGATAGTTGAGGGCTAGATTCGGGCGGCCGACCACGTCGAGGAGCCGCTCGATACGATCGGGCGTATCTGCAAAGGACCCGATGTGTCGCTCGACCACGACGGTGATACCGCGCTGTTCCGCAAGATCGCAGGTCTGGCGCAGCAGCTCCACGATGTGTCGAAAGCCCTCGGACTCGCTCGACCCCGAGTCGACCGGAAGCTCGGCCCAGACGCGCAGGAGGCGGGTCTTCAGCGCCTCCGCAACGGCCACATCGCGCTCGGCCTGCATCTGACCGGCGACGTCGGGCCGTCCGAGGTAGGATCCGTAGGCAATCACGTCGACGCCCGCCGCCCGCACGCTGCGCCCCGCCTCGCGCGCCGCGTCGAGACCGGCGTCGGGATCGAGGTGTGGGGGACGGGCCGTCACCTCGAGCCCGTCGAGACCGGCATTCGCCGCAACCTCCGCCGCGGCCGCCAGCGACCGGTCCATCGCAGAAATGGAACAGAAACCGAGCTTTCTCATGCGATGCGCTCCATGTCCTCGCGCCTGACCTCGTGCTGGAGGGGCTCACCCGAGACAAACCGTTCAATCTCGTCGAGCGCTAGCTCCACCATACGCCAGGTCTCGTCTCCGAGGGACCCGGCGATGTGGGGCGTGAGGAAGACGTTGGGAAGCTCGTAGAGGGGCGAGTCCGCGGGCAACACCTCCGGCTCCGCTGTATCGATCACCGCGAAGATGCGTCCCGATTCGAGCTCCTCTTCGAGCGCGTTCGAATCCACGAGCGAGCCCCGCCCCGTATTGATCAGCGTGCTGCCGTCTCGCAGGAGTGCGAGGCGGCGCCGATCGAGGAGGTGGCGGGTCTCTGGCAGGGCGGGCGCGTGGAGGCTCACGACGTCACAGGCGGAGAGCAGCTCGTCGAGCTCGACGAGCCTCACCCCCAGTGCATCGGCCGCGGCGGGATCGAGGTAGGGGTCGCTCACCCACACCTCGAGATCGAAGGGGCGCAGCAGCTCGATCACACGCCGCCCGATGCGCGAGGCCCCGAGGATCCCGACGCGCTTTCGGTAGTTGCCGAGCCCCGGCACCTCGAGCGACCAGAGCCGGAGCTGGCGCACCTCTCGATAGCGCTGCTGAAGCTGGAAGACGCGCTTGTTCGCGAAGAGAATCGCAGCGAGCGTGTACTCGGCTACGGGCAAGGCGTTGGCGGAAGCCGCCGACGAGACGACGAGCCCCCGGTCCCAGCACGCATCGGTCACGTGGTTCTTCACCGTTCCGGCGGCGTGGAAGACCGCGCGGAGCTCCGGGGCTCGCTCGAGCACCTCCTTGCTCAGAGGCGGACATCCCCAGCCCGTCAACAGAATCTCGGCACCTGCGAGAAGGGCGCCGGCGCGCGGCTCCTCGAAGTTCGGGAGCGGCTCTGCGTCGGGCACCTCACAGAGTGTCCGAAGCCGTTCCGTATGATCGGGGCGCAGTATCCCGGGTGCGATTGCCGGGACCAGGACAAGCACGGCTCTGAGACGCTTCGACATCCGACCCCTCGCGTGTAAGGGAGCCACGAAGCTCACCTAGGGTAGCGCCTGGCCCCGGCGAGCGTCGCCGGCGCCCAAACTGCGCAACAGGTCGTCTGCCTCCTCTCGAGAGAGGAGTCCCACAATGTAGAGGGCGAAGCCGCGTCCACCCAACTCCTGCACGATCGTCTGTGCCCCCTGTGGGGTAACGTAGAGCTGGCAGAGCTTGCCGGCATCGCGGATCCGCTTCAGCAGCGGCAGCCAGGCTTCCGGGGGCGGCTGACCGTCGCCGGGGATCCACTGAATTCCGCGCAGACGCTCCAGCGACAGAAGCATGTCCAGGTGTTTGATCTGCCCCTTGCCATCGAGATGGTAGAACCCGTGATCGAGGGCGTCGCAGCAGGCCGCGATATCGGGGAGCACGAACCGTTCGAACATCCGAGGGGAAATCATGTAGGAAAAGTCGCTCTGGAGCATGTAGCAGCGTCCGGGAGACCAGATGTGGGCCCAGGGTGTCGTGCCCCGGCCGCCCTTCTGGATGATGGCGTAGAGCTCCTCGTAGTAGCGAAGCCAGAGGCGCGTGATCTCGACCCCGATTCGGTCGACCTCTCCCGGAGCGTCGGACAGGTCGAAGAGCAGCTGCTCCGTGGTGCGCAGAGAGGCCAGGATGTCGAGGTTTCCACCCAGATCGGTATGAGCGACGGAAACCCGATCTCCCCAACGCTCGAGGGCCGCACGGGTGAGATCGCTCACCCGTTGCCACCAGACGTTGTCGGCATCGTAAGCGGGCTGAAGCTCCTCGATCCTCCACACCCGCGCCGGCTCGAACCAGACGGTGAGCAGTGCAGGTTGCACCCGTGCGCCCACGAACCCGGCGGTGATTCCCGGTCCGAAATTGGGCCACCACCGAGGCCAGGCGTCCCCGTAGAAGCGGCGCCTCTCCAGGTGCCACTGGTAGTGGTCGATCACGGCCTCGATCGGTATCTCCAGGGGAAAGTCGCTTGTAAAGAGCTTCTCCCCGCCCAAGGGGGGCGACCAGTCGTCGGGATGCGGCTCTCGACCCTCGATCATCACCATGGGGCGGCCGAGCTCGCCTGCCCACCATGCCGTCCAGGTACGCTCCATGCGCTCCCAATCCTGCTCCGTGAAGTCGAGTTCGATCGGCGCGGTCATGAGCCGGCTCCCGAGCGATGGTAGGCTGGACGGGATCGTATCACGAGCACACGCGAGAGCCGTATGGTCTCCCGCAGGCTCGACAAGCCAGGCCGGGAGCTCCACCGGATGTAGCCGGTTGCAGCGTGTTGCAGCTTAAGGCAACGTCCGAAATAATGGGCCCCGAACAAGGAAGCTCGATATCGTAAACCGCCGGAGATTTCGAAGCGCGGCGGAAGGGGAAACAGGTGGATCTCGACGAGAAACGCATCTTCTTCGTGATATCCCCCCACATCAACTACTACCACTCGTACCGCGGAGACTCCAAGGGGCCGTCGGGCTTCGGGCACGACCTCCGCACCATGGCCGAGATTCTCTCGCAGATCGAAGCCATCGAAGCGAAAGGTCTCTGTGGTGGAACCGTGCGCGTCACCTGGGACTACGCGGACCTGTTTTGGAGTGTGCAGCTTCAGAAGGAATACCAGCCGGACATCCTGGACAAGGTGATCGAGCGCTGCCGCGCAGGGAAGGACGAGGCGCTGATCGGATCGTGGGGCAACGTCGCCATGTCGTGGCTCGATGCCGAGGAGTTCCGGCTTCAAGACGCGTGGAACCTCGAGAACGCGGCAGGAATCGGTCTCAAGCAGCTCTTCCCGGGCCGTGTCGCGCCGTACGCCCGAACGCAGGAGACGATGTTCACGCAGGGCATGATCGAGGAGTACAACCGACTGGGGATCGAAGGCCTGTGCGTCTACTACTCCGCGATTCCGTTCGACAACGGACGTCCTTTCCTGAATCCCCACCTCGACTGGAACCAGCGCCACGGCTTGGTGAGGTTCAACTCCACGGTGAGCAAAGCGTCGATGCTCATGATCCCCACATACGGGTTCGGGGACGCCCTGGATCACCTGTCGATCAAGAGCTGGTTCAAGGAGATCCGGCAGAAGCAGGAGACCGGCGAGATTCACGGGCACGCGCTCATCAACCTCAATTTCGACATGGACGCGGAGACGTGGACCGGTATGAAGGTCCCGAGGTTTCTGCGCTGGATGCCCAACACGCGCGGGCTCTGGGAACTGGCTGAAGCGGTCGAAGCTTTCGACTACGTGGAGTTCGCGAACCTGATCGACGTCATCCCGAAGCTCGTATCGACGGGCCACGTCTACGGAGAGGCCACGTTGAAACCGGACGTCGCGGATGGCTGTTTCAACGGGTACTACAATTGGGCTCAAAAGCACGGTAACACGAAGTTCTGGACCGTCAGCCAGAGAGCCCGCTACCTGAAGTGCGTCGCGGACACCCTCACGGACACGAGCGCACCCCACAGCAAGGATCGCGTGAACTCGTTCCTCCGCCATGGAGACGACACCTCGGATACGTACCTGCGAAATCGAATCCTGTTCACGTCCACAACGCACTTCGGTATGGCTATGCCCCTGAACCACCCGCACCGGGACACGACTGCCGCGCTGTACGGATGGAAGCACTATCAGGCCGCGGAGAAGGGAGCGACGCTCGCCCTCGAAGAAACCGTCGGAAAGATACTCGGGCCCACGTCGGGGTCCGAAGAGACGCCGCGTCTCCTCGTGTTCCCCGTACGGAATCGAGGCGTCACCGAGCTCGAGCAAAAACCCGTGCACTCGCCCGTGATCGTCCGGGTCGCCGTCCCACCGGTCTTTGTTCCAGACAAACCCAACGCCCCGTGTACCGTGACACCTATCGGTCGCGCCGGCGGTGCGGAGATTCCGGCCGGCGTCTACACACACGGAGCCGGGGGCGAGGCCACACTCGAGATGGTTCTGCCTCCCGAGTGCCTCGCCGAGACGGACTACCTCCTGGGAACTCTCGATGTGGGTCCGAGGTCCTCCCCAACGCCGGAGGCGGGACAGCTCGAAGCCACGTCGCTCGCGCTCCAGAACGAGGCCGTCGCGTTGAGGCTCGACGCACACGGGAACGTCACGTCGTTCTCGTGGGACGGTCTGGAGCTCGGTTGCCCTCGGTTCCTCGAGACCACCGTGGCCTACGGCAGGAGTCCGGAAAAGGCGGAGCGGGTGACTCCCGTACGCAACCGCGTCGAGGTGCTGCGGAACGGAAGCGACGGCGTCTCCGCGGCTCTGTCGGTGGCGGGCGAGTTCGAGATCAGACCCGGCTCCGTCGGGCACGTGAGCAAGATTCTCAAGGTCTACGCAGGGGTCCCTGCTCTCTTTGTGGAAGTCGAGATCGGACTCCCTCGGACCCAGGGCTCTGCGACGAGCTCGAGGGGGGCCTCCTCTGTGCAGACCACTTACGATGATCACTGGCAAGAGATCATGCCATGCGAGGTCAGGCCCAACCTCATCGGAGAGGAAAGACCACTGCGGGTCTGGAAGCACAACTTCCTGGGCCGGGTCACCTGCTTCGACCTCGACCTCCGCGACGTCGACCCGAAAAACGCCGACGTGGACTGCTTGAGCTCCGCCATCTCGGATGGCTGGATGGCGATTTCCGACGGGTCGCGCGGGCTGCTCGTCGGGTTCAATGCCCTCAAGGCGGCAAATCCCGCCTATGCGCCCATCAAGATCCGCGACCGCGGCTTCGGCGATGGAGCGCGAGAGGGCCAGCAGGTCCGGCTGAATCCGTTCGGCACCTACTACGGGCGGCAGCTGCACCACTGGCCCGATGGGACGGGCCACGCACAGCAGATCGTCACCTCGATCGGGGAGACCTTTCACTCGACCGCCCCCTCGTTCAACGGCTGCACGCTTGCCTTTGAGCTGCTCCTGGTGCCGTACCGAGGCGACGCGCCACCGGAGGACGTACGGTCGCTCGCAAATCACTTCGCCTTTCCGCCCCTTGCCCTGCTCGAGAAGGCACCGGTTGGGTCGGCCACCCTGGAGGATCTTGTCAGCAGCTTCAGGCCGTTCGCGGAGGCTTGTGCCGCCCTGTTTGCAGAGTTCGACCTCGACGACGCGGACCGTCCGTACCTCGAGTGGGTTAAGCAGGTCAACGAGAACCCCGACCGGTACGGACACGAGATGCCGGAACTCAATCCGTCCCGCCTCAGTATCCGACAGATGCTCCTTACGGCCATTGACGGCTTCAGGGGCAGATGAGCCGCCCCCGGAGGGCTACGCCATGGCAAGAACGATGCGTGCTCTCTCGTTTCCCGAACCGTGGAGGGTGGAGCTGATCGAGGTCGACGTCCCCAGTCCCGGCCCGGACGAGGTTCTCGCGAAGATCGTTTCGGTGGGGATCTGCGGAAGCGATGTCGGGATCTTCGAAGGAGACCACTGGATCGTCGCGCACGAGCCGGGTGGCCACGGCCACGAAACGGGCGCCATCGCGGTGGAGGTCGGCAAGAACGTCGAGGGAATCTCCGAGGGAGACCACCTCGCGCGGATGGGGCACGGCTACGCGGAATACGCCACGCAGGTCAATGTCGTCGGTCACGGCAAGGACGAGCTTCGCAAGCCCCTGCCGATCGTCCGGAACGATTTGACTCCCGAGGAGATCTCTTTCGCCGATGCCGTCGGGTGCGCGATCAACTGCTTCGAACGGGCCGAGCTCGACCGGATCGACACGGAACCGCCCAGGGCGATCGTCGTGGGCCTCGGGCCCATCGGTCTGATCCTGACCCAGATCTTGTTGAGCCACGGTATCGAGGTCGCGGCTTCGGAGCCCCATCCCCACAAGCGAGGACTCGCCCAGAAGTGGGGCGCCAAGGTTTTCAACCCACGCGACTACTCGCGCGCGACACACGGAAGGCACTCCGTGCTGGAGGCCATCCGAGAGGAGTTCGGCGCAGCCCATGCCGTGTTCGAGATGGTCGGCACCAACGAGACCCTCCTCGACGCGATCGCACTCGTGAAGTCCGGATTTCGGGTCATGGTCTTCGGCGCCCAGAAGACACAATCGATCCCTTACGAGAACTGCCGGAAGAAGGGTGTGGAGCTGGTCTATCCCGAGGCGATGGTGAATTCGAAGGCAGACAAGGACTACTGGATCGAGGCGCTGGACCTGATCGCAGGCAAAGGCGGAAAGAGGCTGGAGCTCGAGAGCCTGATCACGAAGCGGATCAGCCTGGAGGAAGCCGTGCAGGCGTTCTACCACTACGACCGTGAGCAGTGGATCAAGGTCATCGTCGAACCGCATAAGAGGAGACAATCGTGAGCAGCGTGCCCCCACCCGTAACGTCACCGCCGAGCCGCGAGGAACTCGCCAGCCGGCTCGACAAAGTCAGGCAGCGGATGCAGGAAGAGAGGCTGGACTACTACGTATCCTTCGACCCGGTGAACGTCTACTACCTCACGAACTTCGCGAACAACGTCCACGAACGTCCCTTCATTCTGGTAATTCCGAAGGAGGGCGCACTGACGATGCTCGCACCTCTTCTGGAAACGAGTCACGTTAAGGTGCGGGCGCGCTGCGAGCTAGAATACGTCACGTACTACGAGTTTCCCGCGCCGGCGGGCCAGAACTGGGACGACCTTTACCCCACCCTCATCGAGAGCAATGCGCGGGTCGGGATCGAGCCCGCCATGCCGGTGATGATCGCGCAGAAAACACCCGGAAACACGGTCGTGACCGACATCATCGAGGAGGTACGGCTCGTCAAGTCGGAGTACGAGATCGGCCGAAACGTGCACGCCTGCCAGGTCATCAACATGGGCCACGAGAAGGTGCTCGAAACCTGTCGTCCCGGAGTACTGGAAGGCCAGATCTACGGCGTGGTCTCCCAGGCGATGATGGCGAAGATCCTGGGGGACATTCCGGAGGCCAATATCGTGGTCTCGAGAGCCGTGGCAGCGGTCTGGCCCCCGAAGCTATCGCACGAACCTCACATCGTTCCCACCTTCTTTACGGTCATGGAAGAGAGTGGACCCCACGTCTCGATCGTGTTCGCGCAGGTCGACGGATACGGTGTAGAGATCGAGCGGACGTTCTTTCTGGGCAGCGTTCCCGAAAAGGCCAGGGCGCCATTCGATGCCATGTTCGAGGCTCGCGCACTGGCATACGAACGCGCGCAGCCGGGGGCCAACATGGGCGAGATCGACCGAGCCGTGCGGCAGGTCATCATCGATCGGGGCTACGGCGATCGCATCCTTCACCGAACGGGGCACGGGTTCGGGATCACCGGCCACGAGGCGCCCTATCTCGCCGATGGATACGACCGGGAGCTCGTGCCCGGGATGCTGATCAGCATCGAGCCCGGAATCTACATTCCGGGACTCGGGG
>DAOUZG010000159.1 GCA_030665705.1 Deltaproteobacteria bacterium
CGGCGTGAAGCTGGATCGGACCTATCAGCTCAACACGGGAGGGAACACCGATTTCTTGAACATGCTGGAGCAGTCCCGCCTGCGCTCGAAGCGGACCTCGAAGACGGAGTCGGTTCAGTCTCAGCTCGACGTACCCCTGCCAGCCGACTGTATCCACATCGGACCGTCGGACTACGTGGCCTGGCAGAAAGACACCAAGGTGTGCTTCGTCCGGATGGACTGGAGAGGGTTCGGCGAGCGACCGATGAACCTGGAGCTGAGGCTCAGCGTCGAGGATTCGCCCAACAGCGCAGGCGTCGCAATCGACGCGATCCGCTGTGCCAAGCTCGCCCTCGAGCGCCGAGTCGGCGGACCACTAAAGGCAGTCTCGGCGTTCACAATGAAGCATCCGCCCGAGCAGATGCGCGACACCGACGCTCTGCAGGCTCTCGAGGCGTTTATTTCAGCGTCCGCAGCTGGGTAACTGATAAGACTAACGGAGCTGGTCGAGGACTTCTTTGTGCGTGGGGAAGCGGCCCGTCTTGTCCTTCGAGTAGATCAGCTTGCCGTCCGCCTCGACGTCGAAAATGCCGTTGGCTCCCCTGACGAGCTTCGCATCGACGCCGAACTCCTCCTTGATCTTGGCCGCCAGACTGGAGGCCTGCGGGAGGTAGTCTCAGGGGACGCAGTAGGTGATCGAGATGCGCATCGTGGGACCTCCTCTAGACCCGATTGTAGCGGTCACGGGTAGCTCCGCATACACGGGCCGCTAGCTGCGGGAACGTTTCCGGCGAGAGAGGTGCGTCGACGGTTCAACGGTCAAGCTGAAGGACCGGCCTTCGCCGAGTGTCACCTGGGCCGGGAACTGGATCTCGAGGGATCGACCTCGACGTTGAAGGCCGACTCCCTCGGGGCCGTGTCGTACCTCGAGACGGGCAGAGCCCCGAGGCCCGGGCCACTCGAGGCCGATGCATTGCAGGTCGAGGCACCCGCCGAGCACCCGTAACGTCACCGCTAGACGCTGCCCCCTTCGGGTCTGCTCGAACGTGCCCCACGCGGTGCCGGCGGTGAACAGACCGCGGAACCGGGTCGGCTGAACCCGGGGCGCAAACGCCAGCCGTTTCTCGACCCCGTCCCACGAGAAGCCGGACAGCGCATGGAGGATCGACCACGACGACATGGCCCGGGCGTAGTGGTGACCGCACTCGACCTCGTCCCAGGGATTGCGCTTGCGTCCGTCGTATCGGTTCCGAGCCGCCCGCACGATCTCGAGCCCCTCGCGCACGTCTCCCTCCCACATGAGATGAGCTGCCACGTGGTACTCGATTCCCGTCCACACCTCGTCCGAATAGGGGAAGGGCAGGGTCGGCCGTCCCCCGTGCGGCCAACTGCACAGGACGAGGCCCGACTCATCACCCGTTGCGTAGATCCTCTGTGCGTTCGGGTGCTCGTGGAAGCCTCGTCGGAAGTTATGCCGGAAGATCGAGCGCAACGCGCGCATCACTCGCCGTCGCGGCAGCACCCGTTCGAGGCCTGCGCAGCGGGCCATCCACTCCCCGAGGAGCTGATCGGAGAGACACCCCTCGCCGATCTGGTACCGGGGCGGCTCGCCGGGCGCGATCCCATCGAGGGATCCCCCGAGTGATCCGGTTCGATGGGAATCCGTGCGGATCTCGTCGGAAGAGGGAATCCGTTGCACGTAGTACGCGCCGTTCCAACACAGTTCGTCCAGCCGCCGGGCTCCTTGGTCCGCAAGCGCGGTGTAGCGGCGCGCCGACTCGACATCTCCGACCCCCGCGGCCATCCCGGCGCCCGCGCGAAGTGCGGCGAGGTAGATCGTGCCCGAGAGCGGGTTCGGGCCGTAGAACTCGATGTCGTAGGTGACGTGTTGCTCGCCGTCCATCACGCCATCCCGGTCCGTGTCCCACTGGACAAAGGCGTACTCGAGCGCACGCTTGGCGTCGGGCCAGAGCTTTTCCATCCATGGGGTGTTCCCGCTGATGCGCCATTCTCGATAGAGCTTAATGATCTCGCCCATCTGCCCGTCGGCGGAGGGCTTTCGGTCGAAGCGCGCTCCCTCCCGTAGCGGAAGGAGACTCCGGAAGGCCTGACGCCCGTCTTCGAAGAGGTTCGCCTGGAGACCCGTAACACGAAGCGTTCGCTCGAGACTCGGCCAGAGGTGGGGAAGGGCCTGCGCGTAGTTCCAGACGTGCGTGCAGTCCATCGGGCAGCAACCCACGTGGTCGAAGCAGCCCTCGAACGCGTGGAAGCTCCCGGTGTCGAGGCGCAGACAGGTCGGGGTGCGGAGCGTTGAAATCTGGCTCGAAGCGGCGTCGAGTGCCTCCGTGGGCAGGGTCTGTCCGAAGAAGGCGGCATGGAAGTGCCGCGTGGCCTGCTCGAGGTGGGGCAGGTGCTCCGAGGCGTGATTCGCCACCGCGAGGGCGCTGTCGAACCGGGTCGCGTACCAGGCACGGAGCGGCTTTCGCGCGACGCGGGGCTCCTCGAGGTTCCAGCTATTTTCGAAATCGGGGAAGTACCACGCGAGCAGAAAGACCACGTCTCGTGAAGCACCAGCGGGCAGGGGCACGGTGTCGCCGATCGACCCCGGGTCCGACCGGGCCGGCGGGGAGGGCGTCTCGTCGATCTCTCCCGAGAGCCGGCCGGTTGCAACCAGGCCGTCCCAGAAAAGCTGCAGGTCGTCGAACCACGACGTGCGCGGCCACCGCGTCTGCACGGTCGGGTTGGTTGCATCGACGACGCCGAGGAAGATCGAGCCGTCCGGCGTGGAGGGGACCTCGGTCGACCCTCGAGTCAGGTGGAGTCCCACGAGCTTCCCGGGACCACGGACATACTCGTTCCGGTTTCCGCCCAGCGAGCCGTGCGCACGCCTGAAGGGCACCGCTTGCCCGTCGAGCCCCACGGCGTTGAAGAGCGATCCCACGACGCTCACGTCGAGGCGACGCGATGTTCGGTTCCGGAGCCGGTAGCGCAGAATTGCGAGAGGGAGCCCCGACTCGTCAGCGTCAAGGGGGATCAGCGGGTTCCAGGCCTCGAGTTCGACGGACACCGGAAAGCGCGGGTCCGAGAGCCGCACGGTTGCGAAGGGATACTCTCCGCGGAAGACCGCACGCTGAAAGTGGGGGAGTCCCTGCCCCTGCTCCCTGGGCAGGCCGAAGCCACCTGCGTCGTACGGGGGCCTCATGGGAGCTGCGAGGACGCGCGCCCGCGCCGGTCCGCGCCCACCCGACGGACGCGCGGCGACGGCGAAGAACGTGCAAGGGAGCACGTAGCCCTTTCCAGGACGGTTCCACCACTCGAAGTCGATCAACGCCCCCCGACCCGAAAGCGAGACACACCCGGCTCCGATCCCCCCGATCGGAAAGGCGATCCGCGCGAGCGCGTCTCCGGAGAATGACCGCATTCGCGTCGTTCTCACTCTTCTGTCTCCCTGCAGAGCCTCCCGGTGAAGACCGGCTCGAGTCGGTGCGCCGTAACCGCTGGACCGCCTCCGTCTAGGCGATGGCCCCGATCTTCCGAAGCCTTGAAATCTCCTCGGACGGAAAACCCCAGTCTGCGAGTGTCTCGTCGGTGTGCTCGCCGGGCCAGGCCGGGGGACGCCGGATCTGGCACGCCGTACGGCTGAAGCGCGGGGCGGGACCGGGTTGAAGGGTTCCGGCAACCTCGACGAACGTCTTCCTCGCGCGGTTGTGCGGGTGCTCGTACGCCTCGGGAATCGAGAGCACCGGGGCAAAGCAGACATCAGTCCCTTCGAGGATCTCGCACCACTCCTCCCGTGTACGGGCTTTGAAGATTTCTTCGAACCGCTCCTTGAGCTCGGGCCAACGAGCTCGATCGGTGTGCGGAAGGTCTTCACCCTCGAGCTCCAGGCGCTGGAGCAGCTCCGCGTAGAACTGGGGTTCGATCGCGCCGATCGAAATGTACTTGCCGTCCGCGGTCTCGTAGACGTCGTAGAAGTGCGCGCCGGTATCGAGCAGATTCTCACCTCGCTGATCGGTCCAGATCCCCATGTGTCGGAGTCCGTGGATCAGCGTCATGAGCGCCGCGGCGCCGTCGACCATCGCCGCGTCGACGACCTGCCCTCTGCCCGATCGCTCTCGCTCGTACAGGGCGCAGACGATCCCGAAAGCGAGTAACATCCCGCCGCCGCCGAAATCGCCGACCAGGTTCAGGGGGGGCACCGGACGCTCTCCCGCTCGCCCAATGCCGTGCAGCGCTCCAGCCAACGCGATGTAGTTGATGTCGTGACCGGACGCCTTTGCCAACGGTCCTTCCTGCCCCCAGCCGGTCATCCGTCCGTAGACCAAGCGCGGGTTCCGCTCGAGGCAGACGTCGGGACCGATCCCGATGCGTTCGGCCACGCCAGCACGAAAACCTTCGAGCAGCACGTCGGCCCGATCCGCGAGCCGCAGCGCAACCTCGACCCCTTCGGGGTTCTTGAGGTTCACGGCGACCGAGCGGCGACCCCGACCCATGACGTCCAGGTTGGGTCCGTCGTGAGTCGGCATCTCGGCTCGGTCGACCCGGTCGACGCGCACGAGCTCCGCTCCCATGTCTGCGAGCATCATCGCGCAGAACGGACCCGGTCCGATTCCCGCGATCTCCACGACCTTTACACCCTCGAGCGGCCCCACGTCGCCTCTCCGTCTGATCCCTTCTGCGGGCGCACGATCATAGCCGATCCCGGACCGCCCGGACTCTACCGCTCGATGCGGACCTTCGTCTCGTAGCGCCGCACCCCCCGGATCTCACGGATGCTCCCCGCGACCCGGAAAGTTCCGCGCAGCCGAATGTCCTCCGAGGAGCTCCCGATTTGTACCTCGAACTCCCCGGGCTCGACGACGAGCCGCTGCTTCGGGTCGTAGAACGCGAGCAGGTCTGCAGGGAGGCCGAAACGGAGGGTCGCTCGCTCGTGGGGGTCGAGCCGGACCCGGCAAAAGCCCTTGAGCTCCTGAATCGGTCGGGTGCAGCTCGCAACCTGATCGCGCACGTAGAGCTGTACGACCTCTTCGCCCGGCCGCTCGCCCCCGTTTCGAATTTCGCAGCGCACCTCGAGGGTGCCGTCCGACGGGATCGACTCTGGCTCCACGGCGAGGCCCCCGTACTCGAAGTCGGTGTACGAAAGGCCGTGACCGAAGGGAAAAAGCGGCGCGATCGGGGAGGTCACGTAATCCTT
>DAOUZG010000140.1 GCA_030665705.1 Deltaproteobacteria bacterium
ATGCGAAAGGGCGGGGTCGAGCTTGCGTTCGTAGCGACCATCGGAAAGCGGCCGAAGTCCCGTGATCGCGAGGCGGGCGAGTGTCTCCGGGCGCGCCGACGGGTAGAGACTCCCGAGCAACTCCTCGTACGCGGCGGTCGATTCGAAGGTGAGAGTCTGCCTCCCAGTCTCGAGCCGGATCCGGGTCACCCCTCGGGGATCCAGGTCGGGACCTGTGTCGACGAGAATCAGGCCGGCCATCCGCTCCGGGTGCTTTCCCGCAAAGCGGAGCGCCACCCGTCCGCCCATCGAGTGACCGAGCAGCACGAGCCGTTCGAAGCCCAGACCCTCGGTCGCGGCTTCGACGTCACGCGCCATCGAAACATGGTCGTAACCGGCTTCCGGATCGGGGTCGGAGTCGCCGTGCCCGCGTAGGTCCAGCGCGAGCGTCCGGTAGTAGGCCGCCACGACCCGTGCGAGGTCGTCCCAGATATGGGCCTCGTTCCCGAAGCCGTGCAGGAGAACGAACGGCACCCCCTCGCTACTCCACTCGAGGGCATGGAGCCGAAGCCCGTCGGCCCCCGGCACGAATCGAGATCGCGGCTCCATCGGCTCAGGATACCCGGTCAGGTCTTTCAGCGTTGGCGCGAGTCTGCGGGAGTCAGCGACCGTCGAGGGCCTTGAGCACCGAGAGGGCTTCCATCGCGGTCAGGGTCGGCTTCTGCATCAGAGCGTCGAGATCGGCCGAGGCTCCCGAGCCAGACGCCCTCTCCTCGGCCGGTGCTGCCTCGCCGCGGCGGGGGAAGGAGGCGGGGACGAAGAACTCGAGGGGACGGTCGAGCCACCCCGCAGACGTGAGGATCGTCCCGACCGCATCGTGTCCGGCCGCCACGACCCGGCCCTCTTCCAGTGCGAATCCGCCTTCGCTGCGAGCCAAGATTCTCGCGGGGTCGACTGTGGCCCGGATGGCGGCCACATCGCGCTTCCCCTCGACGAGGATCACGAAGACGGGAGGTTGTTCGTCACCCCGGTCACCCCAGTGGGTTAGAGCCCATCGAGAAGGCTCCCACGCTCCACCGTGCCAGAGCAGCAGAGCCGCAGCGGCGGCTGCCAGCACGCCGAGGCTTAGGCAGAGCGATCGGGGCATCCTGCGCCTGAGGAGACCGCGCTACCCGTGGACGTCGGGGCTTTCCCCCAGCGCCTCGAGCATGTCGAAGGCCGTCGCGAGTCCCACGAGTTCACCGCCGTCATACACGAGCACGCGGTGGACGTGCGCGTCCCGCATCTTTCGCGCGACGGACCCCACGTCTTCAGCCGCCTCGACCTTCAGCACCTTCGACGACATGATCTCCCAGATCTTGATTGTGGGGTCACTAAAGGCCAGAAGCCCTTGATCGGAACGCTCCGACAACGCCCGGATCAGGTCGCTCTTCGAGGCGATTCCCATCAGCTCCCCGTCGCTCGAAATGACCGGCGCGCAGCCGATCTGCTTCGAGACGAAGAGCCTTCCCACGTCGCCGACCGACATTTCGATGGTGGCCGAGACGATCTCCTTTTGCATAACCTCGCTGATCTTCATGGGTTCCCCCGGGGTCGCACCCCTTGGCCGCCTGGCAGCGCCTCGGGAAGGCAGACGAGTCCCGCGCACGTTCGCTTCCTCTGTTCGATCGGTCGGGGGAGATGCGGGCTGAAGCAGACGGTCCGGAAACGGGGGGGATCGGGCAGGAGTCTCGGGATCGGTCGAGAGGGTCTTCGCGACCCAGGACCGGGGCACGCCCCCCGGAGGGAGCTGGGTTAGACTGCGCGCAGCTTCCTCGAGCGTTCTTTTGCCAGGAGACGAGGGGAGAGGACCTGGAGAGACGCAATGGCCGGCACGGACGTCCTCGTAATCGGTGGTGGGATCGTCGGTTGTTCCGTCGCGCACGCACTGGCGCGGCGAGGGGCCTCAGTCCTCGTGCTGGAGCGCGACCACCCGGGGGGTCGGGCCTCCGCAACCGCGGCAGGAATGCTCACGCCCTACACCGGGGGTCTGGCGGAGGGGCCGTTACTCGCGATCGGCTCCCGGGCGCTCGAGGAGATGGGCCCCGTGGCGGAGGAGGTTCGGGAGCTCTCCGGAGTCGACCCGGGGTTTGTGCGGTCCGGAGCCCTCCGTGTCGCGGGTTCCGAGCGGGAGGCGACCCTGCTCCGCGACCAGGCGGCAAAGCTCGAGGACTACGACGTAGGGTGGATCGGCCGCGACGAACTGCTGGAGCGCGAGCCCGGACTCTCGTCCGACTCGGTCGGGGCCGTCTGGTCGCCGCGGGAGGGCTACGTGGAGCCGCCCCTTCTAACGCGTGCCCTGGAGGGAGCTGCGCTGCGTGACGGAGTCCGGTTCGAGCGTGGAGTCCCGGTGCAAGCCGTGCGGATCGAGGGAAACCGCGTGCGGGGCGTGCAGACCCCCGAGGGCGACTACGCAGCGGGGCAGGTCGTGCTTTGCGCGGGCGCATGGAGCGGGCTGTTCGAGGAGAGCCTCGGGTTCCCGATTCCGGTGGAGCCGATCCGGGGTCAGATCGTCGAGCTGAGGCGTTCCCCGGGGACCGGCGCACCGATTGTGTGGGGCCTGGGCGCCTACCTGGTCCCCAGGCAGGACGGACGACTTCTCGTCGGGGCGACCGAGGAGCGAGTCGGTTTCGAAGCTCGCGTGACCGCCAGCGGAGTGCAGGGCTTGCTGGAGGGGGGCTGCTCCGTGCTCCCCGAAATCCGAAAGTACGAATTCCGCTGCGCTCGGGTCGCATTCCGGCCCGGCACGCCCGATGATCGTCCGCTCGTGGGTCGTGTTCCCGGTGTAGAGGGGGCGTGGCTCGCGACCGGTCACTACCGCCACGGCATCCTGCTCGCCACGATCACGGCGGATCGGCTCGCGCGAGCTCTTCTCGAGGGTGAGGCTCCCGTGGAGCTGGAGCCCTTGGATCCCGCGAGATTCAAGGCCTGAACGTGTAACTGCGAGGGCCGCGTCGCTCTCGTATCAACGGGGCGGCCCACTCGAGCCACCGACAGAGCACCGGGCGAGTCTGCCGTGGGTCGATGAGGTCGTGGACGCTGAAGGCCTCCGCGCGCGGGAACGGCGACCGCCGGGCGGCCAGCTCCTCCTCGAGTTCGCGACGCCGCGCCGCCGGGTCAGGGGCGGACTCGATCTCGCGGCGGAAGGCCACCGCCACACCCCCCTCCACGGGAAGCGCCCCCGTTTCCGCCGACGGCCAAGCCACCACGAAGCCGCCCGGACCGAAATGAGCCCCGGCGGCCACCCCGAACGCCTTCCGAACCAGCACGGAGGCCCAGGGAACGGTCGACTGGATCACCGCGAACAGCGTGGCGGTTCCGTAGCGAATCGTGCCGGCCTGCTCGGCCGCAGAGCCGATCATGAATCCGGGTTCGTCGACGAAGCTCACGATGGGAAGGTGGAAGGTGTCGCACAGGTCCACGAGTCTCCGGACCTTCTCGGCTCCCCGCGCATCCATGGCCCCGGCGTAGAAACTCGGGTCGTTCGCGAGCACGCCGATGGGGTGCCCGCGGAGCCGCGCCAGTCCGACGATCTGGGACCGGCCCGAGAACGGTCCGATCTCGAAAAAGGAATCCCCGTCGAGGACCAGCTCGAGCAACCGCCGCATGTCGTAGATGCGACGGCGGTCGCGCGGGACGATCCCGAGGAGTTCCTCCTCCGTGCGCTCGGGATCGTCTGCAGGCTCCTCGACCGGGGGTGGCTCCCAGACGTTCGGGGGCAGGTAGCTCAGGAATCGACGGATCTGTAGAAAGGCGTCCTTCTCGTCCTCGGCCAGGTTGTCGACAGCACCGTTTCGCGTGTGCACCTGGAAGCCGCCGAGCTCTTCCTTGGTCTTTCGTTCACCGAGGGCGCGCTCGACCAGCGCCGGACCACCGACCATCACCTGAGCGGTTTCGCGGGTCATGATGGAGAGGTGGGAGGCAACGAGACGCGCGGCCGGAAGTCCCGCCACGGGCCCGAGCGCGGCCGAGGCGACGGGGACGGTTCCCATGGCGAGGGCGATCGAGCGGAACCGAGGCGTTGCGTAGACGGGCTCCCCCGCGGGAGCCGGACGCTCGCTCCCCCGACGCGGAACGCTTCCTCCTCCTCCTTCGAGCAGCCGAACAAGGGGAAGCCGGTACGAACACGCCAGCTCCTCGGCGTAGGCGCTCTTTCGGAGTCCGGCAGGGGAGGGGGACCCGCCGCGCTGGGTGAAGTCTTCCCCTCCCACGACGCACGATCGGCCTCCAATGCGGCCAATCCCGAGGACGTAGTTAGCCGGCGTGAACGACTCGAGCTTCCCCTCCGGGTCCGTCTCCCCGTGTCCCGCGATGGGGCCCAACTCCTGGAAGCTCTCCGCGTCCAGCAGGAGATCGATCCGCTCGCGAACCGTGAGGCGTCCCAGTGAGTGCTGCCGTTCGACGGCTTCCGGCCCACCGAGCTCCGCAGCGCGTCGTCTCCGCTCCCGAATCCCCCGGGCCTCCGGCTCCCAGTCTTTTGGGTCTCCGCCCACGGGCCCCATTCTACGGATCCTCAGCCTGAAGAGGCGTCTGCATGGTGAATGGGTCGGAGGGGTCCGGGTTCTCCGGACTTTTCGCACGGGGCATCGGGCTTTCGGCGATTCCTGCGTCCCGGTGTGATGAATATCTGCGAAACCCGGACCGTCCGAAGTTTGGGAGCAAGTCGATTCCCCCTCTAGCGTGGGACGGGGGTGCTCCGAGCCCCCTGCAACCCCTGTAGTCTGCTCAATACCCCTCGGGCCCCCCGTCCCCATCTCCCGCGCTCCGGCCGGAGTTCATTATCGGCGAGGCCTCCGGTGCGAGGAGGGTGGGGCTACAAAGTCTTCGGGTGTGTCCGCTCCCGTCCGAACTGATCTAGAGGCTCGGAGGGGAAGAAGGGCCAGCCGGCCTCCGCGGCCACGGCCACCTCGAGGAGCTCCAAATACCTCTGTCGCGGGATCTCGACGCACCCGAACCGGGCCAGGTGCGAGGTGCGGAACTGGGTGTCGAACAGCAGGAAGCCGGCGTCGCGCAGTTGCCGTACGAGCTGCACGAGGCAGACCTTCGAGGAGTCCGTGCCGCCACCCTCCGAGGAGGAGAACATGCTCTCCCCGAAGAACGCCGCCCCGATGTGAATGCCGTAAAGCCCCCCCACGAGCCGCTCGTCCAGCCAGGCCTCCACACTGTGGGCGTGGCCCATGTCGTGGAGCTGGATGTAGACGTCGATCAGCCGCTCGTCGAGCCAGGTTTCCCTGCGCCCGGGCCTGGAAGCTGCGCAGGTACAGATCACCGATTCGAAAGCCGTGTCGCTGCGGACCGTGAACCGTCGGCCTCGAACCGTGCGCTCCAGGCGTCTCGGAACGTGCAATCCGTCGAAGGGGAGAATCCCTCGGGGGTCGGGACTAAACCACTCCACGCGCCGCGTCCGCGGGTCCACCATCGGGAAGATCCCTCGGCGGTAGGCCCAGAGGATGAGTTCAGGGTCGGCCCGTTGAGGATCCACCCTAGGATCTTAGCGGGTCCCGGCAGGTCTTCGCGGGTTATCGGCGGGCCAAGCCCGCCTGCCCGTACGCGGCGCGTGACTGCGTACGCGCCTAGACGGCCCGCGCCACCCGCACTTCGTTCAGGCCTTCGGCCTTCACTGC
>DAOUZG010000065.1 GCA_030665705.1 Deltaproteobacteria bacterium
GTCGAGGTCGTTCACCCCGTGGAACTCCTAGCTCGGGCCTACAGAGGTGTGACAGAGCCCGAGCAAACCTGAGGAGGACCGAGGCGTGCACCCAGCTAGGCAGCGCCTGCGGCGCGCGGACGACCCGGTCCTCTTCGCCGAACTCATCCGGTTGCTCGGCGTTCCGGAGACACTGGAGCTCGGGAAGAAGTACGAACGGTAGCCCGGTGAGAAATACGGGCTAGGGAGGAGAATCGGTCATGCGCATCCGACAGATCGCGCTGGTAGCGCGCGATCTCGAGCCTGTGGCGAGCGATCTCTGCGGCGTACTCGGGGTCGAGATCGCCTATCGGGATACCGCGATCGAGGTGTTCGGCCTCGAGAACGCGGTCATGGCGATCGGCGACACTTTTCTCGAGGTCGTCTCACCGCTGAAGCCTGACACCACAGCGGGTCGGTTCCTCGATCGTCGGGGCGGCGACGGGGGCTACATGGTCATCGTCCAGTCGGACGACCTCGACGCCGATCGACGGCGGGTGGCCGAGCTCGGCGTCCGGATCGTCTGGGAGGTGTCGCTCTCGGATATCGCCACGATCCACCTGCATCCGCGTGACGTGGGCGGCGCGATCCTCTCGTTCGACGAGGCGCAACCGCCGGAATCGTGGCGCTGGGCGGGACTGGAGTGGAAGAGCCGGGTCCGCACCGATGTCACGACGGCGATCACCGGGGTCGAGCTTCAGGCGAGCGCCCCCCAGGTCTTAGCGGAGCGGTGGTCGCAGGTGCTCAACCGTTCCGCGGTGCGGACGTCGAGCGACGCACACGAGATCCACCTGGATCAGGGGACGATCCGGTTCGTCCACGACCGCGATGGACGCGGGGTCGGGGTCTCCGGGATCGACGTTGCGGTGACCGACCGCGCGAGGTTGTTCGAGGCGGCGCGTGCCCGCAACCTCGACGCGACCGACGACGAAGTGCGGATCTGCGGGACGCGCATCCGTGTCACGTAGCTGGGACCGCTAACGGTAGAGCCAGGCGTCGTCGCTTTCGGCCGGGGCGCGGATCCGTGGGTAGGCAGTGAGTCCGAAGCTCTCGAGCCCTCCGCTCACGACGAGCTCGACGGGGATGAGCGGCTCCTCTCGACGCATGAAGCCGTGCTTCTCGCGGGACGAGAGGAAGGTGGCTTCGGAGCTCGCGGTCGGTCGCGTGTCGGGGTGCTCGAGCAGACCCAGCCGCGCACGCTCGAAGAAGAGATCCCGCTGCGGATCGATCTCGGGACGCTCTCGCTCGTCGGTGACGAGCTTCTGGTAGTAGACTTCCTGTAGCAAGGCGACGAATCGGGCGAACTGGTCTTCGGGAAGCGCCTGAATGACCGGATCGCGACCCTCGAGCGCGACCTGGACGTACGTCTGCCCGATCAGGGTCACGCCCTCCTCGGCGAGCTCGCCGTTCCCCTCCTCGCCATCCAGGAGCTCGCGACGCAGGCCGAGTGCGCCCGGACCCCAGAGCTCCGGATTCTCGAGAAGGAACCCGCGGGAGAGGCGGATTTTCTGAGGCGTCGTCTCTGTGAGAACCGTCCGAAGCTCCCGCCGGGAGACCTCGGCCTGGGGGGTATCGGGGTACTCGTGCAGGATCTGACGGTAGAGCATCGCACGCACGTCCCATCGACGCTCCAACTGTGCAGCCGCAAGCGCCTGACCGGCAATTCGTTCGCGGTAGCGCGCGACCGTGTCGGGGTCGGGATCGCCTCGCGCCTGGTGATGCTCGAGCGCTCGGCTCCAACGCCCCCGTTGTGCGCAGCGGTTCTCGAGCTCGCGGTGTACCTCCTGCGAATGTGCTCCGGTCGGGAACCGACGCAGGTAGCGCTCCCCCGTGTCGATCACACCCGCTCCGAACCGACTCCGAACCGAGCGGTACTGGAGCAACCGAATAGGCGTGAGCACCACGGAGGTGGCTATCCCCGGCAGGGCGAGGATCCACTCGACGGGGCGGGGAAGGCCCCGCCGGGGCGGACCGCGTCGGTGTCGACCGACGAACACATAGAGCAGGCGGTCGTTCCGGTCCGCGCGCAGCGCCCCTCGATAGTAAAGGTAGGGGTCCTGCTCTGGATCGGTGAGGATCCAGCGCGCGTGACGCGCCATGTTGCTCCAATCCGTTCGCAGGCGAGCCACCTCTTCGATGGAATCGAAGAAGGGGTCCTCGTCTCCCGGTTGCCTCGTCTCCAGTCCCTCGACGAAGAGCATCTCGTCGGAGAGCGGGCCCGGGCCGTGGCGTGCCTCGAAGCCCCGCGCGCGCGCAGCGACCTCCTCCGGATTCGCCGTCAGCGCCTCCCCCGCCAGTTCGTAGAAGAGGTCCTGGGCCTGCGAGTCGAGCGGTACCCCGACGACGCTGACAGCGGAGAGCGCACGCTCGACCCGCTCCGTCCGCTCTTGCATTGTCTGTTCGGCCTCTGCGCGAAGTTCGAGGGTCTCCGGGTCCCCGGGGAGCAGGCGCTCCGCGCGGTCCAGATGCGCCAGGCACACATCGGGTCGCCCGGCCTCGAGCGACTGTTTTGCCACGTCCACCGCCTCACCGTGGAGCTGCCGGAGCCACTTCTGCTGGTAGTGCTCCACACGCTCGACGACCCAATCGGCTTCGGGGGAGTCGGGGTTCCGCTCGAGGAACTCCTCGTAAGCGTGTAGCGCCTGGCGTTCCTGCGGCGTGGCCTCCGGGAAGCTGTGAAAAACGAGGAGGGTCGCGATTGCCGCCTGCCCGGTCTCGACCGGGTTCACGAGCCCGGTGGTGGCGATTCGGGAGAGGGGGAGCGTCAGACGGTTGAGGGTCGCCGCGAGCTTTCGAAGCCAGTCCTCTCGGAGCCGCTGCTCCGCAACGCGGAGGGGATCGCGGTCGAGGTAGTTCTCGAGCCGCCGCCGCAGCGCTGGATCCAGCTTCTCCTCCTCGAGCATGCGAACCGTCTGCTCTCGATACCCACGGGGGCCCGCCAGCGTGTGCAACAGGTCGCGGCCGTTGTCGATGAGGCCGGTTCCCGAGTTCCCTTCCTCTCGGAGCTGTCTCTCCTCCAGATCGAGCTGCTGGAGCGCAGCGGCGGCGCTGTCGGGGCGTCCTGCAAGGGCAAACGCGGCGAGTTTCGCCGCGGTCCGCTCGGCTTTATCGGGAAGGGGGACGGCGGCCGGGCGCCGGTGTTCGAAAGGCTGCGTCTCAGTGGAAATCGGTACGCGCGGTCCCGCGCACGCCCACAGGGTTGCGACGACCGCGCCGAGCGCGACGAGTCTACCGCTGCAGGGTCGCATCGCGAGCTCCGATGGTGAACGCCAGGAAGGCCTCGAGCTTCCGGGCTGCCTCGATCTTCTCGACCGCCCCGTCCTGATGGGCGACCGCCTCGTAGAGACGAGTAGCCCCGAACGCATACTCATCGAAGGTCGCCGGATCGAACGAGAGAGAAGGTGGCGGGAACCGGTGCGCGTAGTCCCGGGCCAGCTCGGCGTACAGATCACCCAGCTTGAGCAGGTGTCGGTTCTGGAACTTGCTCTCCCGGTTCTGTCTTACCAGGCGCTGGTATTGCTGGAGGGCGACGGCCTCGAGCGCGGGATTCAGCAGCCGCCGCGCCCGGTAGTAGCGGGCGCGCTCCACGTCGGTGCGCTCGATCTCCTCCCGAACCACCGGCGTGTAGTGCGTCCCCCCGACCTCCTCCAAGAGCTCCTCGAGCAAGGCCGCGCGACGGTCGAACACGTGCAGGGCCTCCTGCGGGGACGCCACCGGCTCGGGCTGCGTCACTCGTGCCTCGCTCAGTCGTTCACACACGTACTCGGAGCGCCGAGCTTCATCGACCAAAATCGAGTCGAGGTCGGTCACGCGACGGTAGTGCTGCGCCGCGATCTCGTACTCGCCGAGTCGCTCGAGTGCTCGTCCCTTTGCGAATAGGATCACCGCCGTCAGATACCCCGACTGGAATTTGGCCGCGTGGATCTCCTCCAGGCTCTCGAGCCGCTCGAAGACCGCCCGGTAGACGTTCTTGCCGGTAAAGTCCCGAGCGGGAGGAAACCGGTAGGTGTCGTCGTCGATGTGGAGCCGCAACACAGAGACCGCCTCGAGCACGCTCTCGGTGGGACGGTAGGTCGGGTCCGGACCGCCCTGCGTGCCACAGCCGACCAAGAGCACGAGGAAGAGGAGAACCGAGGTCAGCCTCGGCCCGCCGTACCTCACGACCCCGGCGCGTGCCCGCTCGCGACGAGGTTGAGCATCTTCTCCGTTGCAATCACGGCAGCCGCTAGCTGATCCGAATCGACCCCCAGCGTGGAGAAGGGCGCGGAGCGAGGACCGACTCTCCACGTGATGACCGTCTCCACCAGCGCGCCGGTCTTCCCCCCGGGCGGGATGCGAACCCGGTAATCGACGAGCTGGGGGAGCTTGAGCTCGAAACGCCGGACCGCCTTTGCGAGGGCTCGCATGAACGCATCGTAGCCGCCGTCCCCCGTAGCTCGCTCCTCGACGCCCTCACCGCGGTAGCGGAGGTTTACGGTGGCTTCCGGAAGCTGCTGGCTCGCCGAGCGGATGTCGTAGCTGCCGATCCGGATTGTCTGATCCTCGGGCGTCTTCAGAACGTCGGCGATGATCAGCGGGAGGTCCTCGGTCGTGACGCTGTGCTTCTTGTCGCCGAGCTCGATGATCCGTTGGAGGACGAGGTCCCGCTTTTCGGCCATGAGCTTGATGCCGAGGGCCCGGAGGTTCACTTTGAGGGACGCTTTCCCCGAGAGCTTGCCGAGCGCGTACCGGCGTCTGCGCCCGAACCGGCGCGGAATAAGCGAGTTCGCATACAGGTTTGCCTTCAGGTCGCCGTCCGCGTGAATCCCGGACGTCTGCGTGAAGACGTCTCGCCCGACGATCGGGGTGTTGTCGGCTACGGTCTTGCCGGAGAAGGTGGCCACCATCTCGCTGATGGCGACGAGCTTCGCCTCCACCACCGACGTGCGACAGCCGAGCAGGTCGTGCAGGGCTGCCACGACCTCTGGCAGCCGCGCGTTTCCCGCGCGCTCGCCCAGACCGTTGACGCTCGTATGCACGCCGCGGGCTCCGGCCGCGACCCCCGCGACGCTGTTCGCCGTGGCCACCCCGTAATCGTTGTGGGCGTGAAACTCGAAGTGCGGCTCGGGCCAGGTGCGGACCATGAGCGAGACGTACCGCGACGCGTCCTCCGGCGAGAGGACCCCGAGCGTGTCGGGCAGATAGATCCGGTCGACCCCAAGTTCCAGCAGGTTCTGGACGTGGGCGAAGACGTAGTCGAAGCTCATGCGGACACCGTTGGACCAGTCCTCGAGGTAGCAGTTCGCGCGGAGCCCACGCTTCCGGGCGTAGCGAACCGTCTCTCCGATCCGCTTGAAGTGCTCCTCGGGCGTCAGCTTGAGCTGGTGCTCGCAGTGCTTGCGCGAGCCCTTCGTAAGCAGGTTGAGGACTCGGCCTCCGTTCTCGACGATCCAGTCGACGGAGGTGCGCCCGTCCGCGTAGCCGAGTATCTCCACGCGGTCTGCGAGCTTGGAGCGTCGGGCCCAGCTGGTGATCCGCCGAACGGCCTCCTCCTCGCCCGTGGAGACCTTGCTCGAGGCGATCTCGATCCGGTCGACCTTCACCTCGCGCAGGAGCAAGCGCGCGAGTTGGAACTTCTCCGACGCGGTGTAGGCAAGGTTCGGGGTCTGCTCACCGTCCCGCAGGGTCGTGTCCATGATCTCCACTTGCGGACGTTTCACCGATCTCGTTCTCCCGTGGGTGCACCCCTGCGCAGGGGCGCCGCTTCGATCGACCTTACGCGTCGGGCCAGCACTGTCAACCTCCTGGCCGATCGGGGGAGAAGTCCGAGCGAGCTTCCCTCACCGGCTCTTTTCCACGCGCTCCGCCTGCGCGAGAAGCGCCTCGAGTGGCCCGCGCTGGGAGCTCGGGACGTCTCCGAGGAGCCCGCGCACCTCGCGCGTGCGAAGCAGCACTGAGAGCGCCACCCCCCGCAGGACGGGCAGAAGTTCCGCTGCCTCGCCGTGGTCGGGATCGACGGCGGCCCGAAGGCTCCGCATGAGGCTCGAGCTGGCGTGCGCCGCGCGCAGGAGTTGCTGGACGTCTTCCGTGGAGCCCGCCCCATCGGGCCAGAGCGCCACCGCCCGCCGCACCTCCCGCTCTCCGCCGCCATCGAGCGTTGCCTGGACCAGGCCCGCGAGCGACAGCAGGGTCCGGCTCTGCCGCTCCTCGAACGCGTCCTGGGCATCCTTGAGCGCCTGTGCGTAGGCGGTACGTGCGCCCTCCAGATCGCCGGAGGCGAGTGCCCCATGTCCCCTGGAGATGGCTTGCCCGGTCGTGCGCTCCTTCGCGTACGCGAGGAGGTGACGGATCTGTTCCAGCCGCTCGGGGTCCCGCGTAAGCCCCCTCGCCTCTTCCAGCAGGCCGCGGGCCTCCACCGGGTGGTGTTGGGCCAGCAGATGGGCGGCGTGTGCGGTCAGGGCTTCCGCCAACGCCTCCCGCGACTCGGGCGCCGGATCCTCGCCGTAGCGTACCCGGTACCACTCGAGCGCCTCCTCGGTCCGTCCCTCCACAAGAAGCCACTCCCCCTGCGGAAGCTCGGGCTCTTCCTCGTAGGCGAGTGTGACCCCGCCCGTGAGCAGGATCAGCAGGGCCGCTACGCCGAGCCCAGCCAGACGACCACCGGCGAGATCTCCTCGGGGCGGCGGCGAACAGTCGCCGGATCGACGCCTCGTCCTTCCATGAGCGGGATCGTCATCCGCGTCGCTGCGACTGGCGAGATCATGTTGCACGTTGCGCCGTACTTCGCGATCTCGAGCGCGACGACCCTCGTGAGGCCCGCGATCCCGGCCTTCGCCGCGCCGTAGTTGGACTGGCCGAAATTGCCGTACAAACCTGGACGATTCCCCGGCCCGCGCCCGTCACGATCGCGACTTTGTCCGCGAGAACGCCCATCGCTGGACCCTCCTCTGTCGTTTCGCGAGCGATTGTACTCCCGACGGGGGGGACGTCGCGGGGGCGGCCCGGGTTAGCGCTGAAGGGTGGGCGAGCGCTTCATCGGGCGCCGAATCTCCCGTTCCTCGGGGGAGAGCTGCTCGAGACGTGGCCGCCTCTGCCGCATCTCCCCTCTTTCCTCGGGAGAGAGGTTGCGATGGCGCTCCAGAAGCTTTTCGCGACGCTCTGGTTCGAGCTTCTGGAACCCTTCGAAGCGCTTGCGCAGGCGTTTACGCTGGGCCGGGCTCATCTGACGCCACTTCCGGTAGTTCTTTTGGATCCGTGCGCGGTCTTTCTCGGGTAGCTCGCGGTACGCGCGGTACCGGTCCCGCATCTTCCCCCGCCGCTCCGGCGAGAGGCCCCGCCAGCGTCGAAGCCGTTCGTGGATCTGCTCCCGTTGTTCCGGCGGCATGGCGCGGTACTTGCGGAACCGCTGTCGGAGCTGCTCCCGCTGCTCCGGCGGGAGACGCCTCCACCAATCCGCCCGCCTCTGGAGCTCCTCCGGGCTCGGCGCCTGCGAGGCTGAGGGCGCGGGGTCCGTCGTCTGGGCCGTCGCGGGTGCCGGCACCGCGACCAGAAGCATTGCCAGAGCCAGGAGAACGCCGACTGCACCCATCACGGTCCCTCCTCCTCGGTGGCTGGAGCTTCCGGGGCATCGAGGAGGATGGGTAGATCCTCCTCCGGGTCCCATTCTTGAAGAAGCTTGAGCTCGAACAGTAGATCGAGCACGCGTAGGAGCTCGAGATCCTCGGCTGTCAGCTCTTCGTCGGTCGTGTCCTCGGCCCCCGGCGACGGCTCCGGGCTCTCCGCTGCGAACGAGATCCGGCCCCCGCAGCTCCCCACCACGATGGCCGCGATCGCCAAAGGGGTGCACAGACGACGAGTCCACGGGATCAGAGTGTCTCCGTTCCATCCCACGCCTCGAGGACGTCGAGAGCGGCCAGCAGCTCCGGGTCCTCAGACAGGACGAGTTCGAATCCCTCCGCGTCGGCAAGCAGCTCCCAATCCGACTGCGGGAGGGAAGGGTTACCGAGCACGAGGAAGAGCACGGCAGCTGCGAGGGCGGGGCCCGCGAAGATCGGGCCCCACGAGCGCAGCCCGAGGACTGCGGCTCGCCAGCCTCGCGGCTCCTCCGCCCGGGCCAGCCTCGCCCAGAAGCCCGCCTCGAACTGCGGAGAGGGCTCGGCCTGCGGCAGCGCCTGGAGCGACCGGTCGAGCTCACGCCGAACCTGGAGTGCCGCCCTGAGGTCGGAAGAGCGCTCGAGCTCGCGCTCGAGGGCCGCGCGCTCTTCGAGATCGAGCTCGCCGTCCAGGTAGGCGTCGAGATCGCCTCTCGGGGTCCGGTCGCTCATCGGTCCTCTTCGCTCCCTTGCTCGCGCAGAGCCGCCAGCAGGTTCTCGCGTGCGCGGTGGATCAGGCTCTTGACGCT
>DAOUZG010000221.1 GCA_030665705.1 Deltaproteobacteria bacterium
ATCTCCGGCATCGTGAAGAAGGGATCGCCTGTGGAATCGATCTGGAAGGGGACGGGAACTGCGATGTCCGCTTCGTTCCAGCGGGCGGGACCGAGCAACGTGAACTCCTCGTAGACTCTCCGGGGCAGGTCTCGGGCGTCCATCTCCCTCGGGCGGCGGACGATCGGCGCACGGAGTGCGCGCGGCTTCTCTCCCGTGACGAGCGGTCGGAGCTCGGACCGGAGGCTCTCGAGCGTCCGTCGACGACCTGGCGGCACGCGCTGTAGATCCCCTCTCCCGAGGACCCGGGCGCCCCTCAGATCGCGGACTGCGAGCTCCCGACCGGTCGCCGGATCGGCAACCACCCCGAACTTCCCCATCGCCAGGTGGCTGGTATGCAACGTCCCATCACGGGCTTGTCGGAGAAACAGGAGCGCCTTCTCCCCAACGCGGAACGATGCGGACCCCTCGACCACCCGCCCTCGCCCGTGGACGAACCCACCGGGCTGCTTCAGCGTCAGCTCACCCGGCAAGAGGCCCCCCTTCAAGACCTCCTCGACGTCTACGGTGACGTAGGTGTGAGTCCGCCGCTTCTCGTTCGCAATCGTCGCGATCGAGCTCACCCGGCCGATGACGATGGCGTCGGAGACGGCCACGAGCTCGGGCGTCTCCATGACGATGAGGGTCGTCGCCCCGGCACGCCCTGGAACCGCAACAATGAGGGCAAGAACCCAGCCCAGGAGGGCGATTACCCGCGTTGCGTTGCGGTGCACGAGTTTCTCCTTCGGCATCGAGGAGGACCGGGCGCCGTCCTCTCGTTGCCTCCTACCACGGGCGACCCGGCAGCTGCACGAGTCGAGACCCGCTTCACCCAAGAGGCCTACGACATGCTACCACCGCCCGGGCCGTCGTGTGGAGGTGCCCCTGTCAGACCGGCTATCTTCTCGTGGATGCGACCTTGCGCCGATTCCGTGCCACTGGGTGGCTCCAGAACCGAATCTTCCGACACCGTTTCTCCGGTGGCGTTCCTCCGATGAGGGGTTCCGCGCAAGATCCGACGATTCGACTCGGGATCTCCTCCTGTCTGGTGGGCGAGAAGGTTCGCTACGACGGGGGCCATAGGCGGGATGCGTTTCTCACGGATGTCTTCGGGCCCTTCGTGGAGTGGGTCCCCGTGTGCCCCGAGGTCGAATTCGGAATGGGAATTCCGCGGGAGCCGATCCGGTTGGTACGCCGCGGACCAGCTGTGCATTTGGTCGGGGAACGCAGCGGCACCGACTACACACGCACCATGGCATCCTGGGTCCGTAGGCGCGTCCGGCAGCTCGAGTCGTTCGACCTGTGCGGCTACGTTCTCAAGAAAGACTCGCCGAGCTGCGGGATGGAGCGGGTTCGCGTGTACGATCCGAACGGCGTGCCATCGAAGACCGGGCGAGGGCTGTTCGCGGACGCGCTGATCTCGCGGTTCGAGGGTCTGCCCGTCGAGGAGGAGGGACGACTCAACGACGCCCGTCTTCGTGAGAACTTCGTAGAGCGCGTGTTCGCGTACCACCGACTCCACGCGCTTTTCTCGGGACGCTGGACGCTGGGCAGGCTCGTCGCCTTCCACACGGCCCACAGGCTTCAGCTCCTGGCCCACTCCCCTGCCGACTACCGCGAGCTCGGACGCCTCGTGGCCGAAGCCAAGAAGCTCCCCCGCCCCACCCTCCGCACCACGTATGAGGCGGGATTCATGCAGGCCCTCTCCAAGCGCGCGACACCGCGGCGGCACGTCAACGTGCTACACCACATCCTGAGTCACTTTCGCGGTCGTCTCGACCACGAAGCTCGAGCGGAGCTCCTCCAACTCATCGACGACTACCGCGAGGGCCTGATCCCCCTCGTCGTGCCGATCACGTTGCTGGGTCACTACGTGCGCAAGCTCGGCATCGCGCACCTCATGGGGCAGCTCTACCTGGAGCCCCACCCGAAAGAGCTCATGCTACGAAACCACGTCTGACCTTAGATTGCGCTCCCCGTCTCGATGCGGTCTCGCGTGGTCTGGGCAAGGACGCGCTGCTCCGGATAGAGGGCGAACACGCCAGCCGCAAGGAGCGCCGCGACCGCCCCGACGGGGCCGACCAGGAGCACCCCCAGCGCCTCCTCGGGGCTTTTTCCGAAGCGGGAGAAGAGAAACGCGAGCGTGGCCGCGGCGATGCCGTACATCCACTTCGTGAGGAAACCCTGCACGCCGAAGTACATGGCCGCGCGATTCGCACCCGTGCGCTCGGTGTCGTAGTCGATCAGCTGGCTCATCAGGACGTACGGCAGGACCAAGAACCCCGCGACGGCCACGCCGAGCACCGAGACGGCAGTCCAGACGATCACGAGGTTCCATCGATCGTGAGCACCACCCGGGACGTCCGGCACCATCAATCCAAACGAAGCAAGCGCAGGAACGATGAGCAGGGTGCAGCCGACCATGGTCCACTTCGGACCGATCCGGCGCGTCAAGCGGATCACTATCGGGAAGGCCAGCACCGTCGCGACCGTCATCGGGATTCCGAGCACGGCGGCGTAGATCTCGGAGCGGCCGAGCACGACGGTCGCGTAGTAGATGCCGGCCGGGTAGTTGAGGTTGATGCTCAGGATGAACAGGAGCTGCGCGCCCAGATAGACCAGAAACGGGCGGTTCGAAATCGTCTCCCGTAACGCCTCCCAGAGGGAGAGATCGGAGGGTACCGAGTCCGTGAAGCGTCTCTCGTCAACGGCGAGAATCGGCAACGCACACAGGACGAGCGAGAGGGCGGCCGAAACAACCACCACGGCCCGCACCGCATCGGCGCTCGATAGACCCATACCGCGCCCCAGCTCGATTCCGCCCGGCCACGCGATGTTGTAGAGGCTGAGCACGGGAAAGGAGAGCAGCGCGAGAAGCGTCGAGAGCCGAACCCGCGCGTCGGAATCCCGTGCGATCTCTGGAATGAGCGCGAGGTACGGAGCGACGTAAACGGTGAAGGCCACGAAGTAAAGCGCGAGCAGCGCGGTCAGTGAAGCGGCGTTCAGGATGCTACCGGCCTCGCCCGGCGGCCAGAACAGAAGGACAGGGATACCGACCATCGGGAGGACTCCGTAGACCATGAAGCTGCGACGGCGCCCCCAAGAAGAGCGCGAACCGTCGGAGAGATGGCCGACCACCGGATCCGCGAGCGCGTCGAACACGCGACCGACCAACATTGCTGCCCCGAATGCGGTGAGGACCCCGAGAAAGATCTCCTCGGAGACCTGGGGCTCGAAGCCGCGCCCGGGAGGTGGCAGGTAGAAATAGAGTGCAATACCGACGACGATGCGATCGGAGATCTGGAACCCGGGTGCTCCGAGGCAGTAGAGCACCCTGCGCGACAGGCTCATTGGCGCGAGCATCGCGGCCGAGACTAGCACGTGGTTGCACGGATCTGCGCCAACCTCGCCGCGACCTGCAGACCGGAGCAGCGTGTAAGACGAAAAGGGTCAACCGAAGAGGCTTACGAACGTTTATCAGGGATTGAAGGGATCAGGATCGCCGCACTCCGAACAGCTCTCACTCTGCGCAGGAATCCGTCCTCCACAAATCTTGCAATCCGCCCACGGGGGCTCCCCGCACTTGGGGCACTCGAGAGCACGTTTCGAAATGCGGGCGTCGCACGACGGACACTCCATCAATCTGGACTGCGTCTTCTCCGAAGCGGCAGTTTTCATGTCGGTTCTCGCTCTCGGCACAGGCGCCGGCTTGGGGGGTTCGCGCGAGCTG
>DAOUZG010000191.1 GCA_030665705.1 Deltaproteobacteria bacterium
AGCGCAGGCGGGACTGCTCCAGCATGTTCAAGAAATCGGTGTTCCCTCCCGTGTTGAGCTGATAGGTCCGATCCAGCTTCACGCCGCGGTCGCCGAGCAGGCGCGCAAGCGTGCGGTGAACGATCGTCGCACCCACCTGGCTCTTGATATCGTCCCCGACGATGGGGAGGGTCCGCTCTCGGAACCGTTCCGCCCATTCGGCGTCGGACGCGATGAACACCGGAATACAGTTGACCATGGCAACGCCCGCATCGAGACACGCCTGCGCGTAGTAACGCACCGCCCGTTCGGAACCGACCGGGAGATAGCAGACGAGCACCTCTGTCCCGGTCTCGCATAGGCGCTGGGCGACATCGCAGGGATCCACATCTCCCGCCCGAAATGCCTGGTCATCGGGATAGTCGGCCATGTGGCGAGCCACACCGTCGAGAACCGGCGCCATCTCGACCTCGACCCCGTAGTTCGGAAGCTTCTCCTGAAACACCGTGGTGCAGTTGGGTGGCGCGAAGATCGCATCTTCGAGGGGGCGACCCACCTTCCGGGCGTCCACGTCGAAGGCCGCCACGACCCGCACGTCCTCGATCCGATAACCGCCGATCTCGGGATGAAGAACGCCCGCGCTCTCGCGCGGCTCATGGGTACGGTAGAACTCGATACCCTGAAGGAGCGAGCTGGCGCAGTTGCCCACGCCAGCGATGGCGACCTTGATCGTCTTCATCGTCCCCCCCCTGAACTTGGGTCTCAGTCGGATGCCTTCGCGGGATGCGGTCGCGAGACCCCTTCCGTGGACCAGCCCCTTCCGGTCCGTCTCCGGGGCACCCCCTGTGAAACCAATGCGTGTACAAGCCATCGAACTTGTTCGACACCCAGCCCGACCATCCCCGCAAGCTCGATCAGGCGATCCCAGGTGGTCGCTCGGCGCCGCAAGGCCTCCAGCCCCAGAATCAAGATGCGGTCGCGTAGCAGATCTCTCTCCCCACTGCCCGGGCCGTCGCCCAATTGCAGCGTCGCGACCAAGCCGGCTCCTTCTACGAGCTGCGCTCCAGCGAGAAGGCTCTCAACCTCCATCGCGGTCAGCAGTCGCAGGTTGCGGAGGCAGTGAATCACGAGCGAGCGGCTCACCCCGAAGTGAAACGCTAGCTGCGAGACGTCGTAGGGGTTGATCCGCTGGCTTCTTCCGTCTCGCCGACGCTCCACGCGGATTGGCTCACCGGTCGCGCCGGCCTCGCTCCCCTCCGCGAAAACGTCGAAGACGTCGACCGTCCCCCGGCTCAGCATCCCCTTGCCGAGGTGCGCGAGGAACCCTCGAACCCCCGCTTCCGGCATCAGGAAGGCCGCGGCAAATGCGTTCGCACGAACCTCGCGCAACGATCCCCGGTCCTCGGCTCGGCACACGTGGCAGTGGTCCTGGCGATCGAAGAGGACATGCGCAAAGCCGTGTGCGTACATGAACCTCCTCTGCAAGAGCGGCATGGTGCGACGCACCGCGACGAGGTACCCGCTCAGGTCGCTCAGAAACACCCCGGAGACGTCGTGGGGAAACGTGACCGCGGCCGTCCGGACACTGAGCACCGACATGGTCTGGGCAACGTCTCGGATCGGCGCGACCCCGAGATCGAGCCGACGCCGCTCCTCCTCAGCAGTGCGCAGGCTTTGCTGGATGGCCTCCCACTCCGTGCGCGGGAGGGGCGAGTCGTAGGAAGGGGCGGTTGCCGAGCTGGGGCCGACCGCGAGCGTCGACTCCAAGGACGCGACCTCGCGGCTCAGGCGAAGCAGGCGCTTGAGCTCTTCGAGCGCGGCGCCCGCCTGCGCCAGGTCGGGGGCAATGGTCAAGAGACGGTCGAGCGCCTCGTTTCCGGTCCTCGCGGGCGAGAGAAGGCTGTCCGGACTCCGCCCGTAGAGCGCCGCCAGCCGCTCCAGCTCGAGACCGCTGACCCTGCGCTGGCCGAGCTCGATGAGGGCCACCGTGGACCGAGAGATCCCGAGCGTCCGGCTGACCTCCTTCTGGGTCCGGCCGCAGGCTCGCCGGGCGGTGCGAAGACGCTTCCCTAACTCCCGCTCGGTCACTGCCATTCCGACCTCTCTCCCCCACGACACGTCTGCAAGAACGGCCCGGAGCCTGTGTTACGAAATCGAACATATCTGTCAACTGGAGGCGAATCTGTTCTAAGAGGGATACGGGGTTTGTCGAGGCACCGGAATTCCCCGGACACCCATTGGCAACGGGATGCGCGGGGTTTGACCCTCGGTCGTGGCGTCAGTCGATGAGTCCCGCCCGTCGGCTCGCGGCCAGCGCGTCCACCGCCTCGATCCTGCGGATCACCTGCCGGATCTCCTCGGCAAACGCCTGCCTCTTCTCTAAGAGGTCGGCCGGACCGGGATCGACGAGCTCTCGGTTACGGGCGAGCTGGACCGCCATCTGGAAGAGCACCTTCGACACGGACTCGAGGCTCCGGATGCGACGCTGCAGGTAGTACTGCTGGCCGAGTCCGAGGCAGCGGCGCAGGAAGGCCTCCTCGTCGAGCTGACTTGCCGGGTCCTCCCGCTCGAGCATGTCACCGACCACGCGGTACGCCTCCAGGAACGCCCGAAGCACGCGGTGTGCACTGAAGGGATGGAAGCTCCGCACCAGCTCGACGATCTCCTCCGGCCCCTTGCGAACCCGATCCTCCCAAGCAGGGTCATGCAGGGCGATCTCACCCCGGATCTCCTGACAGAAGGCGTCGCGCGGGGGAAAGAAGAACTCGAACTTGAGCAAATCGCGCAGGCGCAGGCTCTCTTCCCAGAACTCGGCGAGCTGGTCCTCGGCATCGGCCTCGGAGGCCGCAAGCAGTGCGAGCTCGGCAATCGCCCCGTTTACGAAGAAGTGGACAATCGTGTTGCGGTAGTAGGCTGCGGCGAGCTGCTGTTCCGAACCGATCATGTAGACGGGCTCGGGGCCTTCGGCGAAGCGCGATACGACGCCGCCTCTCTGGAGACACTCCAACGCGCACTCGATCCCGTCCGGGGCGTCGAGGTTGAACCCCTCCGTGGTCGGAAGCTGACGACGGCGTACGTACTCGAGCAGGTACTGGAGCATCCGGGGCATCTCGTCGAGACTGAGCGCCCGGTCTCCCGCTCCGAGCAGAGCCAGGCCAAGCAGAGAGCACGGGATGATCGGCGTCGCACGGTTGATCCGGACGCACACCTCGAACCCCAGCTTCTGCAGGTCGAGGTCCCGCGGGTCGGTCTCGTCCTCGATCTCCGGGTCCGGCGGCCCGAAGAACTTACGCAGGGAGAGTGGCTCTCCAAACCGGATGTGGATCGTCCCGGAGCCCCTTCGCAGGGCGCGCACAAACTTGAAGAACCACGTCAGACTTTCCCGCTCCTTCGCTCCTCCGCGGTGCTCCGCAACGTAGTCCCGAATCTCCTGGATCTGATCGTAGGCGATGGAGACGGGAACCAGAATGACATCCTCGCTCTTCGCCCGACGATACGCGTCGACCACGTAGGCCAGAAGCCCAAAGCGCGGGGGCAGAAGCTTTCCCGACCGAGATCGGCCGCCTTCGATGTACCACTCGAGCGAGAAGCGCTTCTCGATCAGGTAGTCGATGTACTGCCGCAGGACGAAGCGGTAGACCGGGTTGTCTCGGAAGTCCCGTCGGATGAAGAAGACGCCTGCGCGACGGAAGAGAGCTCCCAGGCCGAGAATGTTCATGTTGATGCCGCCCGCGGTGTGGTTGGGCGGGAACTCGTTTAGGTACAGCAGGTACTGGAGGACGATGTGGTCGAGGTTCGACTTGTGGCTGGGCATAAACACCAGCGGGTAGCGCTGCCCGAGTGCATAGATCCGCTGAAGCTCGTCCCGGTCGTAGGAGAGCTCCTCGGAGTATCCGCGCGTGTAGAGAAAGCGGCAGAGGTGAGCGGCCAGGTCGATCTCGTGGGTGCCGTGCCTCGCGGCAATCTCGCCCAGGTACCGGTCGGCCTCGCGCAGGACCTTGCGCTCCTTGCGGCCGAGCTCGCGCGCGAGGCGAGCGACGCCCCCGCGAAAGGCGGGCCGCGCGAGGATCTCCTCTCGGACGAAGCGAGGCACCTTGTATCGGGCCCCTCGGAGCTTGCGCTCCGCCCGCTCGAGAGCGAGTGCGGCCTGTCGAGCGACGAAGTCCGCGAGGCCGATCGTCTCGGCAGCCTCTGGACCGCCGAGCCGCCGCCAGCGCGCCCGTAGCTCCGACAGGGGAGCCGGCT
>DAOUZG010000089.1 GCA_030665705.1 Deltaproteobacteria bacterium
AGGCGACCTCCGACAAGCGCGTCCCAGAGCTCGGCGATCCGGGAATCGCGGCAGGCCCGGGCCCGACGCTCCTCCCACGCCTGGCGGAGCTGTGCGCCCCGTTCCGCGGTGGGTTGAAAGGCGCTTCGCGCCTCGTCGGGAATCTCGAACGGGGGAAGCTTCCAGCGGAGGTTGTCGCGGGTCTGCGTGGTCGCCTCCTCCCCGATCGTGCTATGTGCGGCAGACGTGTCCACGGCCGGCGAACCGAACCCGATGCGGGTGCGGCAGATGATCAGGTGCGGTCCTTGATCGGTCTCCCCGGCTCGCAGCAGCGCGCGGTGCACTGCAGACATGTCGTGTCCGTCCACACGCTGCACGTCCCAGCCGCAGGCGTCGAAGCGCCGCTCGACATCCTCGGAGAAGACCAGGCTCGTCGGGCCGTCGATCGTGACGCGGTTGTCGTCGTACAGGACGATCAGACGCCCCAGACCCAGGTGACCGGCGAGGGAGGCCGCCTCGGACACGACGCCCTCCATCAGGTCACCGTCGGAAGCCAGGACATAGGTCCGGTGGTCGACGAGGTCGGAGCCCAGTCGCGCCGCCAGCATTCGCTCTGCCAGCGCCATCCCTACCGCGTTCGCAAACCCCTGGCCGAGCGGACCCGTGGTCGTCTCCACGCCGGGTGTGAGACCGCGCTCGGGGTGCCCGGGGGTGCGGCTGTGGAGCTGCCGGAAACGACGGAGCTCCCCCATCGGGAGGTCGTACCCCGAGAGATGAAGGAGCGAGTACAAGAGCATCGAGCCATGCCCACCCGACAGGACGAACCGGTCCCGATCCGGCCAGCCCGGGTCGGCGGGATCGTGCCGCAGGATCTCGGAGAAGAGGACCACCCCGATCTCGGCACAGCCGAGTGGAAGCCCCACGTGGCCGGAGCGAGCGTGGGCCACAGCATCCACCGTGAGCACACGAACGGCCGCCGCCGCCAGGGCCTGCGCTTTAGGATCGGGGCTGACCACGGTGCGCTCCTCCCAGGTGAATACACTCTCGGACCGGCGCCCCATTATCTCCCTCCCGGATTGGCGGGCAAGGGGCGGGCCCCTTCGGGGCGAGGGCGCGCTCGTCCTCGCCCTGCCCGACCGGGGTAGACGCGGCGGGATGGAAGGATCGCCAGGGCTGCTCCCCTCTATCTCCCCTCAACCCGCTGAACCGTCGGACCGATGGTTAGGGCGGAAAGTCTCCGGATTTCGCCAACAGACGGGTGCTTCTGCATGAACGAATTCGAGAGGCGGCTGATCGAGTCTCCCGACCTGCCTACCCTTCCGGCGGTCGCCCAGCGGATCCTCGAGCTGTGCAACCAGGTCGACATCGATCTCATCCACCTCTCGAACACGATCTCCGCCGACCCCGCGATCACCACCCGGATCCTGCGGCTGATCAACTCGCCCGCCTACGGGCTTACGCGCGAAATCGTCTCGATACGGGAGGCCGTGCTCTACCTGGGATTCAACGCCGTCCGAAGCGTGGCGTTGTCGTTCTCGTTCTTGCGGTCGCTTCGAGAGGGACACACCCCTTCCGTCAAGGGACTCAACGAGGTCTGGCGCACGTCGTTGATGAACGCACTCGCGACACGACGGCTGGCTCAGGAGGTCGGAGGGTGGGACGGCGAGGAGGCGTTTCTGGCCGGACTCATCGCGGACTGCGGGACGCTGCTGATGTACAAGCTCGTCCCGGAATACCCCGATCTCGTTGTCTCGTTCCGACAGGGGGAGGCCGACCTCCTGGATCTCGAGCGGGCAAATCTGTCGACAGACCACATGCGGCTCGGGGAACTCCTGCTCGAGGCGTGGCGGTTTCCGGAGGATTTCCGGACGCTCATTGCTGGACACCACGACTCGAGCCGTCTTCCGACCGACTCCACGCTCGAGCTCCGCGCCCGGATTCTTACGGCCTCCTGGATCTGTGCACGCGCACTGACGGTCCCCGCGTTCGCCCCCGAGACCCTGCGCCTGGACCGTCGGGTCGCTGGGCTGCTCGGGCTTCCGGTCGCCGTGGTGCGTGCGATTGCCTCGGAGCTCCCCGACGAGCTCCGCGACACGGCGGCGGTGTTCGAGATTGCGGCCGACCAGCAGCTCGGCTTCGACGAGCTGCTGGAGCGCGCCAACCAGCGCCTGAGCCAGCTAGCGCTGGAAGGTGAGCAGGCCCAGATGCAAGCCCGGGAGGAAGGGGAGAAATACGACCGGGTTCTGTTCACGGATCTCAGACGCAAGCTCGGCTCGAGCCTCTCGACCGACGAGTCGAGCGGACTGCTCTCCCGCGACTCGTTCGATATCGTTCTGGACGCCTTCTTCCGACGGGCCCGCGAGGCACGCAGCTCGCTGAGCGTCATGGTGATCGAACTCGAAGAGCTCAAGGCCCTCGGACCCGGAATCGCGGGCGAGGTGATTCGCGAGGTGCGGAGCCGGGTCGAGGCCCAGACGCGAAGCTCGGATGTAAGCGCGCGATTCGCCGAGGATCAGGTGTCGGTGCTCATCGCGGGATGCTGGCCGGCGGACCTCGAGCACGTCGCTGAACGCGTCCGGGTCGAGGTGGAAGGCCGCCCGCTCGTGACACGGGGCACCGAGCGAAGCTTCTCCGTCGCGATCGGCGTCGCCACGACCACGCCGCACCTCGACGCCCTCGACCCTCGCGCCTTCGTTCGGCTCGCCTGCTCCGCACTCGATCGTGCGAAGGGCTCCCCGACGCGAATCTCGGTAGAGGGCTAGCCCATCGCTCTCGCCGGGCCGGCGGCCGCAGTAGGCAACTCAGTGAGAAATGCGGTCTAGAACGGCTATGCTCGCGGCGTGGACGCCCAGGGCTGGCTCGAGTTCCTGAACGCGCTGGCGGAAGTTGCCGACGAGATCTCCCTTCGTCACTTCCGCTCCCACGACCTGCGCGTCGAGGAGAAGCCCAACCAGGGGCCCGTCACCGAGGCCGATCGCGCAATTGAGGCGACGGTGCGCAGACTCTGTCACGAACGCCATCCGGAGCTGGGGGTCTACGGCGAGGAGGAGGGGAAGAGCGGTGAGGGTCGCCCGATCTGCCTCCTGGTGGATCCGATCGACTCCACGCAGAACTTCGTCCGCGGGATCCCGATCTTCGCGACCCTGCTCGCGATCGAGGCGGAAGGAGAGCTGGTGGCGGGGGTCGTAAGCGCGCCGGCCCTCCCGGGACGCTGGACCGCCGCGCGCGGGTGTGGCGCCTTCTCTCGGGGGCGTCGGCTCGCGGTTTCGCAGGTTCGCGACCTCTCGCGGGCGCAGGTCTTCCACGGAAGTCTCGGAGGGGTCGAGGCGTATCGAATACCGCCGGGGCTTCCCGACCTCCTTCGGATCTCCGAGCGTCAGCGGGGCTTCGGCGACTTCTACCAGCACATGCTGGTTGCCGAGGGCGCCGGTGAGGTCTCCATCGACCCCATTGTGGAGCCGTGGGACATCGCTCCCCTCGTGCTCATCTGCGAGGAGGCCGGAGGCCGCGCCACCTCACTCGACGCGGAACGCTCCATCTACCGTGGAAGCCTGGTCTGCTCGAACGGGCTCGTCCACGAGCCGGCTCTCCGCGTGCTCAGCGGGGAGGGCGAGGGGGGCTAGATCTCCCAGGAATGGGCCTCGCGCGCAGCGTTGACCTTCCTACGCCGCGAGCGGGGAGAGGCGCGGAGAAGAGCCGCGTTCCGGATCGCGTCTAAGGGAACGACGAAACCGGTCGCGTCACACAGCGCGTACTTCTCGGGCCGGGAGGACGTGATCACGGCATACACCACCTCGTGCGGGCCATGCTCCAGGATGCGAGCCACGACCACTTCGCCATCGGCGATGTGCAGCCGCACCGGTGTCCCGGTCCGGGCCGACTCTGCGAGGATCCCGAGAGGATCCGATGGCTCGAGTGCCATACTCGTTCCCTGCTGCGGCGTTCTGTGCGGGGGTGTTCCCTGCGCCCGCACCCAAGGTAGCAGGCTCGGGGCCAGACGACCATTCGGAGAAAACGGCTCCGAATCCGATATCCTGAAGAGGATGTTCCGGGTAGCGTTCGAGGTTCGACTCCTCGCGGTGTTGGCCGCGCTTCTCGCTACGGGTCCGTCCTGGGCCGTGACTGTCCCGCCCGAAGGGGCGTGTCCGCCCTACGCGCTGGAGAGTGAGCCGGGGAGGACCGCGCAGGAGGACGTCGTTCCGCCGCAGCTCAGGGTCGGGGAGCGGATCGACATGAGCAGACTCCGGCAGATCCGGGGCTATCTGCCTCCCGAGGTCTGGGCCCGACGGGACCTCTTCTTCTACGAGGGGATGCGCCTCGAGATCGGGCCGTGCCATCGGCGTTATCCGGCGCCCGAGTTCTTCCGGAACGCGACACGGAAAAACGCGGGACAGGTCGACCTCGATTCCGAAGGCAATCTGATCGGCTACGAGGGGGAGGGCATGCCGTTCCCGCCCGAGACGATCGGAGATGACGCGCCAGAAGCGGGTCAGCAATGGGCCTGGAACTACCGGTACCGCTACATGGGTGCGGGCTTCCGTGGTCCCTTCCGAATCGTTCACGTGGACCCACGAAAGGGGAAGGGAAGCCGTTACGAGGGAACGTTTGCGTTGGTCCCGCTTCACGGCATCCCGGGCCTTCTGAGCTCCGAGCCGGGCGGCTATCGGTTCGCGGCGGGCGGCAAGTTCGACAAGCCGGCGATCGCGAGGGGCGTTGCATGGCGACAGCTTCGACCCCGCGACGTGGACAAGAACTACAAGCGCTCCGACGACCTCTTCGTGTGGATTCCGGAGCAACGAAAGGTGAGACGAGCTCCGCCGCAGTCCGTCGACGGGCTGTTCATGCCCACCTACCAGCGTGGCCAGATGGGCGACGCGGGTGTGATGGCTCTTCCGGGCGGCGGTACCCGGGTTCCCGACGCGTCCCTCGGGGTCATCGAGCACCAACGGCGCGGGTTCGTGGGTCTCGTTCTCCGTCCGAACGCGTACGGCTTTCACCTCGTCCGGGTCCAGGACGTCCTTGCGCCCATCAACTCGAACGGTTTCGGCTACCCCGGAGACCCGGATCGCTCGTACGGGCCCACGGGGCTGTCGCTCGCGAACGACCGATGGGAGCTCCGTCGTGCCGTCGTGTTGCGCGGGGCCCAACGTGACCCGGACCGGATCGTACAGTCGGTGACCCTCTACGTGGATGTCCTGACCGGCCAGCCGCTCTACTTCGTCAGCCGGCGAAAGAACCATCTCATTTACGAGATCGGGATCCTGATGGGGAAGTTCTCAGCCGACGATCCGTTGCAGGCGCGATGGGTGGGGAATGACGAAGGATCCGGTGTGATCCTCCCGGTGGCGGCGGCCTTCTTCGTGGCCGGAGGCGAAGGCTGGTTGCGGGAATCCTTCGATCTCCGCTCCGATCCACCCGACAAGGACGAGCTCACGAACCTGACGACGACCAAGCAGCTCCACCGAGGACGCTAGAACCCATCTCAGGTCTCGGTCATCCGCGCCCGATCAGCTCGATTCTGTACCCGTCCGGATCTTCGACAAACGCGATCACCGTGGTCCCGTGCTTCATCGGGCCCGGTTCGCGCACGATCGGAACTGCGGCTTCTCGCAGGCGCTCGCAGGTTGCGTAGATATCGTCCACGCCGATCGCGATGTGACCGAAGCCGTTGCCGAGCTCGTAGTGATCGGTGTCCCAGTTGTGCGTCAGCTCGATCACCGTGTCACGGGACTCGTCGCCGTAGCCCACGAATGCCAGTGTGAAGCTCCCACCCGGAAAGTCGTTCTTGCGAAGCAGCTTCATCCCGAGCTGCTCGGTGTAGAAGTGGATCGAGCGCTCCAGGTCCCCGACACGGATCATGGTGTGCAGAAGTCTCATCTGGCCCCCTCCTCCCGACGGACCGCCCGTTCGGAAAGCAGGCGGTCGAGCTCTTCTCGGAGACGCTCGAGAACCTCGTCGTAGGGGAAGGTCCCGATCTTCTCCGATCCTCGCTTCAGGTTCACGTGCCTCGGACCACACCAGAGCCCCAGGTCCGCGTCGTCCGTCTCTCCCGGGCCGTTCACACGGCACCCCATGACCGCGATCGTTACGTTGTGGTCCTCGGCAAAGCGGGTGACCTCCCGAACCTGCTCGGCGAGCTCGACGAACCGTTCGTTCTCGACACGGGAGCAGGATGGGCAGGAGATGATGTTCAGGCCCGCGGGAAGCTCGGGGACCGAGCGGAAGCGTCCCCGACGCACGTCTTCCAGTATCGCGTGTCCGATTCGGACCTCCTCGGCCTTTCGCTCGTTCGGCAGCGTGAGCGACACGCGGATCGTGTCGCCGATCCCGCGCGCCAACAGCTGCTCGAACGCCACCCGGGTCTTGATCTCACCGTCGGGGAGCAGCCCCGCCTCCGTCACACCCAGGTGCAGGGGCACATCGGGGCGCGCTTGCGCGAACCGGAGGTTGGCGTCGATCACCTTCACGGGGTCGGAGTCCTTGAGGGAGACGACGTAGTTCACGAAGCCCACCTCGTCGAGCATCGCGCAGTGCTCGAGAGCACACGCGACCATGGCTCCCACCGGATCCCCGGGAAACCGCTTCTCGTAATCTGGAGCGACGGAGCCGCAGTTCACTCCCACGCGAAGCCCGCAGGCGTGCTGACGGGCAAGGGACGCCAGGTACGCCACCTTCTCGCGCGTTCCGAGGCTACGCTCGTGGTGGTGCAGGTGTCCCGGGTTGTACCGGAGCTTGTCGACAAAGGGCGCGACCTTCTCGGCGAGTCGGTAGTGCTCCTGAAGATCGACCACGAGCGGGGCCCGTGTGCGCTTGCGGATCTCCGCCAGCGCCTCGGCGTCCCGGGCGCTGTCCACGGCGACCCTTACGAGTGCAGCCCCCGCCTCGTGGAGCGCGTCGGCCTGCCGGACCGTCGCGGCGACATCCCGGGTCGGAGTCGCACACATGCTCTGCACGACGACGGGGGCCCCCCCTCCGATCTGGACGGGGCCGGACAGAACCGCACGGGTCGGGTTTCTCTCGATCGCGAGCGCCAAGGCCGCCTAGCCTAGCATCCCGCGCGGACACGATCTCACGCGGAGTCCTTAAATGGAATCGAGTCCCCAGACGTAGATGGGGAGGCGGGACGGCAGGCCCGGGTGCCCGAACACCTCCGCGGGATCGTCACTTCCGAGATTCGATGGAGCCAGGATGCGGACCTGCGCCATCGGGCCCCAGTTGTGCGTTCCGGGGACGGGCGGCGGAAGGGAGCCC
>DAOUZG010000198.1 GCA_030665705.1 Deltaproteobacteria bacterium
AGCAGCGGTTCGGGGTGCAGTACACGGACCACGACCGCGAGGACAAGAACAATCCCGACCCTCTCTATCCCGACTTCTCCAGGACCTCGAACGACGGCACGAGGCTGAAGTTCGAATGGCTGCACGACTTCTTCCCCCGGCCCGAACACGTACTGACTCTCGGCCTCGAGACGGAGCGTGAGAGTGCCCATACCGACACCGACTCCGGTGTGTTCACGAGTCGCGCGCACGGCAGCGCGCGGACCCGCTCCATCTTCCTCCAGGAGCAGTTCCACTCGGGCGACCAACTCTTCGGCACCGCGGGCGTGCGCCTCGACCACCACGACGAGTTCGGCTCGCAACTCACCTACCGCTTCTCCTCCGCCTATGTGATCCCTTCACTCCGTACGCGCATCCGCGGGAGCATCGCCACGGCGTTCAAGGCACCTTCGGTCGACGAGCTGTACGGAGCCTCGTCCTTCTTCGGCTCCCTCGCCTTCCGCGGAAATCCCGACCTCGATCCCGAGAAAAGCCACGGCTGGGAGATCGGCGTCGAGCAACCGCTCTTTGGCGACCGGGTGAGGCTCGGCGTGACCTACTACCACCAACGCATCCGCGACTTGATCGAGTTCGTCTTCGGCTCCCCCTCGACCGTGAAGAACGTGGCGGAGGCACGGATCCACGGCTTCGAGTCTTTCGCGTCGCTCCGGATCTCCCATCGGCTCCGGGTGCGAATCGACCACACCTACACCAGCGCCGAGAACCGGGAGACCGGGGAAGACCTCCTCCGCCGACCCTCGCACAAGATCAACCTGAACGCCGAGGCGCGACCGATCGACCCGGTGACCCTCAGCCTGGGGATTATCTACGTGGGGCACCGGAAAGACGTGGACGCGGTTACGTTCGGACGTAAGTCGAGTGGGGGGTACACCGTCACGAACGTCGCGGCGACCCTCCAGCTCACACCGCGGTGGGGGCTCTTCGGGCGAATCGACAACCTCTTCGACCGACAGTACGAAGATCCCGACGGGTTCGAGAGCCCGGGCTTCGCGGGATACGTCGGGCTGAAAGCCGAGTACTGAGGTCGTCGGCCCGGCATGAGAACCGCGGAGATGCGACGCTTTCTCGCCGGATGGCTGGTCGTCTTCGCGTGCTCCCCGTCACCTGAAATCCCGGAGGGCGAGCTCCGTGTGATCTCGCTCGCACCGTCTATCACCCGGGTCCTCCAGGCGCTCGGTGCGGCGGATTCGGTCGTCGCCGTGGACGGATTCTCCCGACGGCTTCCTGGGCTCGAACGGTTCCCGTCGGTCGGGGGTCTATTCAATCCGGACCTCGAGCGGACGCTGGAGCTCCGCCCGACGGTCGTCCTCGCGGTGCGAAGCACACGGCAGCATCCGTACATGAAGCAGCTCCGCGCGCGCGGCGTACGTGTCGAGGAGATTGAACCGTACACACTGGAGGAAGTTCTCGAGAGCTTCCGAACGATCGGCGCGCTCGTCGGTCGGGACGCTGAAGCCGACCGCCTCATCGCAGACGTACGCCGCGATCTCGAGGAAGTGGCCGCGTCGGTGCGCGGGCTCAACCGGCGGAGCGTTGTCGTGGTGATCGAGCGCGATCCGTTGTACGTGATCGGCGGGGGCAGCTTCGCGAACGCACTCATCGAGACGGCCGGTGGACGCAACGCCTTCGGCGAACTCGACTCCCCCTACCCCCCGGTTTCCCTCGAGTCACTCGCCGATCGGGCGCCCGACGTCATCCTCGACACCGTGATCGACCCGGACGCCGGAGCCGACGCCCGGCGGGCCGTCGAAGCGTACTGGCAACGTTTCGGTTGGGTCCGACGCGTCGAAGCGTTTCCAGCCGGCCTGGCCACCCTGCCGGGCCCGGAGCTCGCCGACGGCGCGAGTCTTCTCGCTGCCCGCATCCACCCCGACCGCTCCGGTGGCGAGCGGGAGGCCGAGGTCGCGCCGTGACCCGTCCCCTCCTCGCGCTGGCCGCACTGCTCGGTCTGGCCGTGGCGCTGGGCCTGGCCGTGGGCTCCGCGGAGCACCCGACCCGAGAGATCGTGCTCGAGATCCGGCTTCCACGCGTTGTGCTCGGCGCGCTCGTGGGGGCCGGCCTGGCGACCGCCGGCGCACTCTTGCAGGCCCTGCTTCAAAACCCCCTCGCCGACCCTTACATCCTCGGCATCTCCGGTGGCGCAGCGCTCGGTGGCGTGGTGGCGCTCGCGCTCGGCTGGACCGTCGGACTCGGGGCGAGCACCGTGCCCGTCTTCGCGTTCGCGGGAGCGCTGGGCACAACCGCGCTGCTCTACTGGATCGCGGCGGCCGGGGGCCGCGCCCCACCGCACACCCTCCTCCTGACCGGCGTCGTCTTCAACGCATTCGCCTCCTCGGTGATCGTGTTCCTGACCACCGCGGTCGATCTGAGCCGAGTCGCGGGAATCTTCCTATGGTTGATCGGCTCGATCCGCGTTGTCGACGTCTGGGTGATGGGTGGCGTCGCGGCTTTCGTCGGGGTCGGCCTCGCCACGGGGATCCACGGTGCCTTCTCGCTCAATCTCCTGAGCCTCGGTGACGAGACGGCGGCCCATCTCGGCGTTGAAGTGGCAACCTTTCGCAGGCGGATTCTGATCGCTACCGCTCTGATGATCGGTGCCTCAGTCGCGGTGTCGGGCCTCATCGGCTTCGTGGGATTGGTGGTGCCGCATCTGCTGCGGCTCGTGATTGGCGCCGACCACCGCGTCCTCGTGCCCGGCTCGGCGCTGCTTGGCGCCGCGTTTCTCGTGTGCGCAGACACGCTCGCACGGACACTCCTCGCCCCGACCGAGCTCCCCGTGGGTGCGCTCACGGCACTGGTCGGAGGGCCGGTCTTCCTCTACCTGCTCCGGCGGGAGCTCTCCCGCCTACGCGTGTGAGCACGCCCCTTCTCGAAGCGGTCGCGGTGCGCCACGCGTACGGTCCGCTCACGGTGCTCGACGACGTCGATACGGCGCTTCGGCCGGCGGGGCTTCACGTGATCGTCGGACCCAACGGCGCGGGCAAGACGACGCTCCTGCGGGTTCTCTCGGGCGTGCTCCGCGCACAGGACGGCGTGGTACGGCTGCGCGGTCGTCCGATCCGATCGCTCGGGCGGCGCGAGATCGCGCGAGAGCTCGCCATCGTGCCGCAGGAGCTGCTGGTCCCGTTCCCGTACACCGTTCGCGAAATGGTAGCCATGGGGCGGGCACCGAGGCTCGGCCCACTCGGCCGCGAGGGTCCCGAGGACCGGCGCTCCGTCGATCGCGCCCTCGCGCGGCTGGGGCTCGGCGAGTTCGCGGAGCGCCGCTTCCCGACGCTCTCCGCCGGAGAGAAGGAGCGCGTGGCGCTCGCCCGTGCTCTCGCGCAGGAGGCGAACCTCCTGCTGCTCGACGAGCCGACGGCGCATATGGACCTCGGCCACCGCGTCCACACCTTCGAATGGCTACGCGAGTGGATCCAGGAAGAACCGGAGCTACGCGCGGTGCTCGTCGTCACCCACGATCTGGTTCTCGCGGCACGCTTTGCCCACGAGCTGGTTCTGCTCGACCACGGGCGCGTCGTCGCCGTCGGGATGCCCTGGGACGTACTCACGCCCGAGCGAATTGCCGAGGTCTACGGGGTGGAGGCCCAGATAACGCGCGACGCCGGCGGAAGACCCGCGCTCGTCGCACTCCGGTCGTTGATCCGATACGGGGCCGGAACCGACGAGGCAGATTGTTGAATGGGGACGCGGGGTCGAACCCCGCGTCCCCGAGCAGGTTAGTGCTCCAGATGCGCGGTCGTCTTACCCGTCACGGCACAGTGTCGCCGGATCAGTTCGAGCGCACGCTCGCCGATCCCCGACACCTCCACCAGATCGTCGATCTGCTTGAAGGCCCCGTGCGTCTTTCGGTACTCGACGATTGCCCGGGCACGCGCCGGCCCCACGCTGGGGAGCAGCTCGAGCTGCTCCGGGGTCGCGGTATTGACGTTGACGACCCCGACCAGACGCGTTTCGGGCCTCGGTGAGGGGTTCCCGGCTGAGTCGCCGGCGCTTCGGGCGACCAGAGGGGTGAGAAGAAGAATCGAGGCGACGAGAGGCCCCGCCACCCTTCGTCTAGCGAGAGGGCACATGGTACGTTCTC
>DAOUZG010000075.1 GCA_030665705.1 Deltaproteobacteria bacterium
AGCACCGCTCCGTTCTCGACGACGATGCGGTCTCCGAGCCGTACGGACTCGCGGACGCAGACGCCGGCGTGAAGGACGCAGTCCGAACCGACGCGCGCGTCCGCGTAGAGCACGACGTGGGGATGGAGAACGGTACGGTCCCCGACCTGCGCCCTCGGCGCGACCACGACATAGGGTCCGATCGATACGTCCTTTCCGATCTGCGCATCCGGTGAGATGACGGCGGTCGGATGAATGCCGGGCGCAGGCGCCGGCGGTCCGGGGATCAGCAGGTCGACGGCCCGCGCAAAGTCGGCGTACGGTGCACGCGAACGCAGGCAGGGACGTCCCAGTGCATCGAAGTCGGGAGGGAGCAGGAACGCCGCCGCGCTGGAGCGCTCGAAGGCTCGACGGTAGCGCGGCCCCGTCACGAAGGAGAGCTCGTCGGCTCGGGCGTCCTCCAGACCGGCCAGACCTCGCACCTCGAGATCGGGATCCCCCTCGAGGGGAAGCTTCAGCCGCGCGGCGATTTCGCCGAACTTCACGCGGCCCTACCCTCCGAGGAGCTTGCCGAGCGGGGAGCGATACAGAAGATCCACCGCGCGGCGGAGGAAGCGGACCTTCCGGGCGGTGTACGGGTACCCGAAAAGCTCCCGCTTGTTTCCGAACCGTCTGACGATCACGGACTGCACGTTGCAGAACCCCTTGAGGCCCAGCTCGCCGTTCACCCTCCCGATCCCGCTCTCTTTGACTCCACCGAACGGACTCTCCGGGATGCTATGAGCAACCACGGAGTCGTTCACGATGCCGTACCCGGCGTCGATCCGGTTCACGAACTCCCGGCCCTTGGTGCGGTCCCGTGTCCACACGCTCGCCGTGCGCCCGTAGCGGGTGGCGTTCGCGAGTTGCAGCGCCTCTTCCTCGTCACGGACAACCTGGATGGGAAGAACCGGGCCAAACGTCTCCTCACTCATGACCTCCATGTCGTGGTTCACATCGACGAGGACGGTGGGCTCGTAGAAGAACCCCCGGTAGCTCGGGTTGCGACGGCCGCCGGTGAGGACACGGGCACCCTTCGCGACAGCGTCCTGCACGTGGCGCTCGATCACGTCGATCTGCGCCGGCGAGATGATCGCGCCGACGTCGACCTCTCCCACCGCCTCCGGGCCCTGCCGCAGCTCCTGTGTCAACTCGACGACAAGCTCGATGAACGGCTTGGCAACCCGCTCGGTGACGTAGAGCCGTTCCGTCGAGCCGCAACTCTGGCCCGCGTTCGAGAACGCCCCGAAGACCGCAGCACGTGCCGCCCGTTCGACGTTCGCATCGTCGCACACGATCATCGGATCTTTGCCGCCGAGCTCCAGCGTGCAGGGGACGAGTTGGCGTGCGCAGGCCTCTGCCACCTGACGGCCCGTCGAAGCCGACCCGGTGAACGAGATCTTGTCGCAGCCCGCATCGACCAGCGCCGTTCCGGTGGAGCCATCCCCGGTCAAAACCTGGAAGACCCCCGGCGGCAGCTCCGCCTCGTCGAAGAGCCGACCAATCGCGAGACCCGTGAACGGCGTGAACTCGGAGGGCTTGAGCACGACGGCGTTCCCCGCCATCAGGGCCTGGACGGCGGGGTTCAGCGACAAGCTAAACGGGAAGTTCCACGGTGTGATCAGTCCCACGACTCCCATCGGACGATAGGAGAGAACGAGCCTTCGGCTCGCCGTGCGGCGGATCGACTTTCGCTCGTCCCGCAGGAGCTTGCGGGCGTTGCGCGCGTAGTACGTCAGCGAGTCGCAGGCGATCATGAGCTCCACCACCGCCTCGACTCGAGGCTTGCCCGTGTCGCGACACAGCGTATCTATGAAATCGTCGAAGCCCTCGACGAGCAAGCCCCGTGCGCGTCGCACGTACAGGGCCCGGCGCTCGAAGGAGAGCCCACTCCACTCGGCAAAGGCCTTCCGCGCGCGGTCCACCGCTGACCGAACATCCTCGCGCCCGGAGACCTCGATCTCACCGATCCGCTCAAGCGTGGCGGGGTTGAAGACCTCGAGGTGCCGTCGGCCGTGAATCTCGACCGGCTCTTCGACCGGCTTGAGGAGTGCCACGAAGCGACCCCCTGACGACCCGATCGTCGGTCGTTCTCTAGAGCATCCCAGGCCGGGTGTCAAACGGGCGCAAGGCGCGTCCTTTGACGGGGCCGTAACCCTGTGCGATAAACCCGGAGCGTGGAGCGAAGTGCGTTTGCAGACCGCGCCCTGACCCGTCGATTTCCGGAGGTCGGCGCGCGTCTTCCGTGCGTGCGGCTCTGCGACCTCCCGACTCCGGTGACACGCGCGGAGAAGATCGCGCTGGAGGCGGGAACAGGGCCTCTGTTCGTGAAACGGGACGATCAGAGCTCGACGCTCTACGGCGGAAACAAACCCCGAAAGCTCGAGTGGGCACTGGGTGCGGCCCAGGCGGGAGGGCGCCAGCGCGTCATGACCTTCGGGGGTCTGGGGACCAACCACGGTCTGGCGACCGCCCTCTTCGCGGTCCGGCTCGGCCTCGCGTGCCACGTCGTGCTCGTCGACCAACCCGTCGACGCGCATGTCCGTCGCAGGCTCCAAGAGCTGCTCGCGGTGGGGGCCGAGCTCCACTACGGGAAGAACCTGCCCGGAGCGGCGCTGCAGGCGCTCCGGATTCTCGCGCGGCATCCGCGAACCGAGATCGTTCCGACGGGGGGCTCAAGCGACACGGGCGTCGTAGGATGCATCGACGCCGGACTCGAGCTGGCCGAGCAGGTGAGCCGCGGGGAGCTCCCGGAGCCGGCGCGCCTCTACGTTGCGGTGGGAACCGGAGGAACCGCCGCGGGGCTTGCGGCCGGACTGGCCCTGGCCGGGCTCCGAACGCGGGTCGTGGGGGTGCTCGTCACGGATATCCTTCCGCCGAACCCACGCAAGCTCGACCGCCTCGCGCGTCGGGGTCTCCGCCTTCTCGCCCGCGCGGGCGCGCCCGTCGAGGCGAAGCGTGTGGCGCTCGAGCTCGAGCTAGAGACGGGGCACGTCGGAAACGGCTACGGACACCGGACGGAGCGGGGGAGCTGGGCCGTCGAGCTGGCCGAGCGGCTCGAGGGACTCCACCTCGAGACGACCTACACCGGAAAGACGTTGGGGGCGCTCCTGGTACGGGAGCAAGATCGAGACGAGCCGGTCCTTTTCTGGAATTCCTACTCGAGCGTGCACCCGGAGGGACCGCTCCCCGACTGGCCCGATCTCCCGCGCCCATTCCACGCACTTTTCCAGACCGAGTCGTGAACCGCCGGACTTTCCTCCGCCTCGGAACTTTCGGGCCTGCACTGCTCGCCCTCGAGGGGTTGGCATTCGGTCCACCGCCCGCTCGGGCCGGAGATCGGCCCGAGCCGGAGATGCTCGACGCGGGACTGCGCGAGATCCTCGGCGCGGTGACCGAGCGGATGGTCGACACCGGCGAACCGGGAGCTCCCTCGGTTTCGGATACGGGGGCCATCGAACGGATCGAGCAACTCCTCGCGGGACTCGATCGCGAGGTGGTGGGTTCGGTGAAGCTTCTGCTGCGCGTCGTCGACCTCTGGCCGGCCGTGATGGAGCTCCGCTTCCGTCGGTTCCGGTCGCTATCGGATGCGGAAAAAGACGAGAGCCTGGAGGGGTGGCTCACGAGCCGGATCGCCCTCCGGCGCCAGATCTTCTTCGGGCTGCGAAATCTCGCCCAGTACGGCTACTGGACCGACGGCTCCACCTGGCCCCTGGTGGGGTATCCGGGTCCGATGATCGGGAGCCGCGTGTGATCGAGGCGGGTCGCGATCATCCGGGAACGCGCGCCCTGCGCTCGGAGGTCTGCGTGATCGGTTCCGGCGCCGGTGGCGCGGTCGCGGCGGCGGTCCTCGCGGAGGGGGGCCGGGACGTGGTGCTGCTCGAACAGGGCGGCCACTACACCGCCGCCGACTTCAACCAGCGCGAGGACTCCATGATTCCCCTGCTGTTCGAGGACGCCGGGATGCGCGCGACGGAGGACGGCAGCATCGTGATTCTCCAGGGCCGAGGGATCGGCGGGTCGACCACCCACAACCTCTGCTACTGCTTCCGCACCCCCGAGCCAATTCTGCGCCGCTGGGAGCAGGAGCACGGTGTCCGGGATCTCGCGAGCTTCGAGGAGTCGTTCGAGCGCGTCGAGGCGGGGCTCCACGTCCAGCAGATCCAAGAAGAGGAGCTCAACGCGCTCAACGTCGCGATTCGCAGGGGCGCCGAGCACCTCGGATACCACGGGCTCGTGGCTCGACACAATCGTGTGGGGTGCGTTCGCTCGGGCTTCTGTCTACTCGGCTGCGCGTATGACGTGAAAAAGAGTATGCGCGTCACCTACATCCCGCGGGCGAACAACGCAGGAGCCCGCATCCTGGCCGATTGCCGGGTCGATCGGATCGAGGTACATCCGGGGGGGCACCGCCTGGTGCACGCCACCGTACTCGATCGCGCCGGACGTCCCCACGGTGAGCTCACCGTCGAGGCAGCGGTCGTGGTCTGCTCCGCCGGCGCGATCATGAGCCCGCTCCTGCTTGCGGCCAGCGGACTCGGCGGGGCGAGCGGCCAGCTCGGTCGCAACCTGCACCTCCACCCCTCGATCATCGCCCCCGCGGTCTTCCAGGAGCCGCTCCACGCCTACTACGGAATCCCGCAGGCGTACTACATCGACGAGTTCATCGACCTCGAGCGCGACCCGCGATCCGGCATCATCCTCATGCCGATCTCGGGGCCGCCGTTCCTCACGGCGACGAACCTTCCGGGCTTCGGCCGGAAGCACTTCGAACACCTCCGACACCTCTCCCACATGGGCGGGCTTCTGGCGCTCCTCCACGACCAGTCCTCGGGCGAGGTCGAGGCCGGGCGCGGCGGGCGGCCCCGGATCCGCTACCGCCTCGAACCCGACGACAGACGGCGGCTCATCGAGGGGCTCAAGCACTGCGTGGAGGTCCTGTGGGCCGCCGGGGCGGAGCGCGTGCTGGTCCCGTACCACGACGAGCCACTCGTGCTGCGTCCCCAGGACGGGGTCAGCGAGATCGACCGCGTCGAGGCACGGGGGGGAGAGCTGACGTTGAACTCCACCCATCCGCAGAGCACCTGCCGCATGGGAGAGGATCGCTCGCGTTCCGTCGTGAACTCTTACGGCGAGCTCCACGATACGCCGGCGGTGTTCGTGGCAGACATGAGCGTGTTCCCGACCTCACTCGGAGCTCCACCCCAGATCACGACAGCGTCCCTGGGCGACCGCACAGCTCGGCACGTCCTCGATAGGTGGCCCGAGCTTCGGGGCTAAGTCGAGCCAACCCCGTCCTTCGGACACGCCACGGTGTCGCTCGTTGGGCCCTCCTCTCCGCACCGGGTCCCGTCAGGGGGAGGTCGAACGAGATGCGGTCGGGCGGGTCTCGCGCTTGGTCTTCGGGCCCGGCTTCTCCGAGGGGGTGGGGAGCGAGGCGAAGTGCCGAAGTAGATCGGTCTCGGTGAGGATCCCCACGACCTCGTCCCCGTCGAGCACCGGGACACAGCCGATCTTCTTCTCCGCCATGAGCGCCGCCGCCTCTCGCGCAGACGCATCGGGCCCGATCGTCACCGGCGGTGCCGACATCACCTCCCCGATCTTCACACCCTCGAGGAACAGCTCCTGATCCTCACGCGAGAGTCCGATCACATTGGAGAGCGACGCATGGAAGAGATCTCGTTGCGACACGACGCCCACGAGCTTTCCCCGCCGAACAACGGGCAGGTGTCGGACGCGGCCCAGCTCCATGATCTCGTGCACGATCCGTAGACTGTCGTCCGCCGAGATCGTGACCACCTTCTGCATCATGAGGCTGCGTACCCGCACCTGGGTGGTCTATCACGGTTGGCCGGGTGCGACAAGCCGTCTCATTCAACCCAGACCACCGGAACCCGCCTGGTTGCCTGCTAGAATGGGCGTATGGCTCGATCTCGCCGAACCCCGTCCGAAGTTCCGCCCGAGCCCCGGAGGGCAACCGGCAAAGAGGCGCAAGCGAGTCAGCCGGCCCGCCGTCAGGGCCCGGTCGAGGGCCTCGTTCAGGAGGTGGTCCGGCGTGCAGCCACAATCGGGTTCGGCGGCTTCTTCCTGACCGAGGAGGCGATTCGACGGGCCTTCGCAGAGGTCGTTCCCCAGGAGTGGGTCCAGTTCTTCGTAAGGCAGAACGAGGAGATGCGGCGCGAATTGCTGGACCGGATGGTGCGGGAGTTCGGGGAGTGGCTCCGAGGGGTGGACATCACCTCGCTCGCTCGCTCGATGCTGGAGGGTTTCGACTTTTCGCTCCGAATCGAGCTCTCCGCCCACCCCCGACCTCCGGAAGGGACGAAGAAGGCAGCGGAGTCGGTCTCGCCAGTTCGGAAGGGAAGGTAGGCAAGCCGACGCGGCCTTCGTCGCTACGGTAAAATCCAACAGCCCTGAGAACTACGGGGAAGGGGTGATGGTTCGAGCCGTCTTTCTAGCCGCCTTCGTGGCCCTAGCTGTCTTCTACTACTACTTCCTCGGTGCCGGCCCGACCCTGTCGGACTTCATGGACCTCCCCTGGTGGAAACCTCGGGGGTGGGTGCTGCGCTGGGAGTCGCTGGCGCCCCTTCGGGCTCTGGCCGAGGAGTCGGGCCCCACGCGTCTCGCGCCGGGGGCGCTCATCGCGCTGCCCCCGCTCGCCCTCATGGGCGTAGGGATCGCGCTGTTTCGAAGCGCCGTCATGCGGGTGCTGCTGCTGGCGCTCGGAACGGCGCTGGCCGCCTTCTCGTTCTACGGTCAGCTGGCCCCCGGGATCTGGGGGTTCTTCTCGTGGCGCTGGCCCGCGGTGACCTTCTGCATGGCGCTGGTTCTCTCGTCGCTGCTGCTGGCTCCGTCGCTGCTGCGCTCAGCGCTGCGCCTTCCGATCCTCGGACGGGCGGCGGCCCTAGCCGCGGTGGCAACCGTCGTCTACCTGGCAAGTGTGGAGATCACGGGGACGAACTGGGAGCTTCGCTCCAACATCAGCCCCTGGCCGGCGATCACCATGTTCGGTTTTCTACTGTTTGGATATCTGGCGGTCGCGATCCACGGTGCCGTGGGGCTCGGGGTGCTCCTCCGAACCCGCCTCTCGGGCCCGATGTCGGTTGCCACCGGGATTCTACTGGCGGCGGCGCTGAGCGCCGCTGCGGCCGGTCTTCTCTTCTCGTCGCCGACGGCGCAGGCTGTGGTGGTCCTCGGTCTTCTCGGAGCGATCGGGGCCTCGCTGGTCCTGGTCCGCGAAAGCGAGCCGGGGGAGACCGCCGCTCGCGGCTGGAGCCAGCTCGCCGCCGCCACGCTGGTCTTTGCCCTGATCTTCGTCTCCGATCGCGCCGCGAGCCGGGACCTGGCGACCGCTCGAAACCAGGTGGCGCCCGCAGTCCTCGATGCGCTCGCGGCCTTCCGTGAGGCAAGCGACGAATACCCTGACGAGCTCGAGGACCTGGTCCCGGACTATCTTGCCGAAGTGCCGCGCCCACGGATCGGACTCATCCCGCACGAGGGGGAGCGGTTCCTCTACACGAACCTGGGCGACTCCTACCTGCTCGAGTTCGCGTGCGGGAAATGGGTCCAGTGCGCCTACAGCCCGCCTTACGATGCGGACTGGTGGGAAGAGGCGGACTCCATCGACGAGGACCCGAACGACTTCGCGGCTGCACCGGACGTGGCGGCGGGCGGAGAGTGGGCCGGCGGGCTGCTCGAAGGGGCGTGGAGCTGCGATCCCAGCCTCCCGAGGCTGTGGTAGGCGACCCGGTGCGGTGCACGGGCCTTGCGGGGACGGGCGGCCGCCGCGTCGGGGGTCGATGAGCTCGCTCGAGATCGGGATCGGGCCCTGGGCCCCGGGGATCGAGCCTGAGGACGAGCACGGTGCGGGCTTCCTGCGGCAGGCGGTGCTTGCAGAGGAGCTCGGATTCCACTCGATCTGGCTTCCGGAGAGCCACTTCGACCCGGGAGCCTGTCCCGCGCCGCTTCTCCTGCTTGCGGCCGCGGC
>DAOUZG010000071.1 GCA_030665705.1 Deltaproteobacteria bacterium
GTTGAGCGCGATGACCCCGAGTCACATACAAGAGTGAATTGCTAGAAGTATCGCAGATCTGGGCCCGGATTTGGGATTTGCATACAGAACGCTTGTGGCGTATTTTATTAAATATGCCACCAGAATCTCGCGCGCGAGCGCGGGATCAGGTCGTCTTCGAGCTTAAGACGCGAGGGCCGCAGACGGCAGGAGAGCTTGCCGATCGCCTCGGTATCACGGCGGTTGCGGTGCGTCAGCACCTCGCGCTCTTAGAAGAAGAAGGCCTGGTCGAGTACGGGGACGAGCGAGGTCCCGTCGGACGCCCCGCCCGTGTGTGGCAACTGACACCCAAAGCCTCCGAACACTTTCCCGACGCCCACGCGAGTCTGGCCATCGAGTTGGTCGAGGCCGTCCGCGAGACGTTCGGGGACAAGGGGCTCAAGGACCTCCTCGCCGTCCGCTCGCAGCGTCGCCTGGAGCTCTACCGCGCCCGAATGCCGGGACCCGACGCCCCACTCGAACGGCGCGTGAGCACACTTGCCGCACTTCGCCGTGAGTCAGGAAACCTCGCCGAGTGGGCCCAGGAGGCGGACGGTGGGTTCCTCCTCATCGAGAATCACTGCACCATCGCGGCAGCCTCCCAGGTCTGTCCCGCGATCTGCGGAGAGGAGCTTGGTCTGTGGCGAACCGTTCTCGGAGGCAACGTCTCGGTCGATATGACCGAGCACATGCTCGACGGCGACCGACGATGCGTCTTTCGCATCCGTGAGCGCTCCCCCCGCTAGCCCAGATTTCTCACCGGGTTGGCGCCCCGCTCCAGACGCGCGTATGCGCAATTTCGGAAGGGGCGGAAGGCTGCTCCTGATCATCGTCCTGAATTGGGTCCTGAGAATCCTGACGCTCGGGATCTACCACTTCTGGGCGAAGACCCGCGTACGCCGGTATCTCTGGAGACACACCACCTTGGACGGGGAGCCCTTCACGTACACGGGCCAGGGCCTCGAGCTCCTCCTCGGCTTCGTGAAGGCGCTTGCGGTCATCGCTCTCCTCGGGGTGGGCACGCAGGCCCTTGCCTCGTTCCTCGCGCCGTTCGGCCCCTGGGTCAGGGCGATTCCCCAGACCGCCTTCTTCTTTATGCTGTTCTTTCTCGTCTCCGTCGGGATCTACGGGGCCCGCCGCTATATGCTCAGCCGGACCCGCTGGCGGGAGGTCGGGTTCGCCCAGACCGGCTCTTCCTTCCGGTACGGGGGCCTGGTGATGGGGCACGGGCTCCTTGCGGTGGTCACGCTCGGGCTCTACACGCCCTTTCTCCAGAACCGTCTCCTTCACTACCGCGTCACGAATACCTGGTACGGAAACGCTCGCTTCTACTATGACGGCCGGGGACGGGATCTCTTCCCCCGCTTCCTACTGAGCTACCTGCTCACCCTGCCGACGCTCGGCTTCATCTGGCTCTGGTATGCCGCCGCGGAGGCCCGATATCGCGCGCAGCACATGCGCTTACGAGATGTCTCGTTCTCCGTGGCCTACACCGGGCTTAAACTGTTGCTCTACTACCTGGGCAACCTCGTGATCCTGATCCTGACCCTGGGTTTGGGCTATCCCTGGGTCGTGCTCCGGGGCATTCGCTTCCTGCTCTCCCACCTTCGGGTGTTGGGAGAGCTCGACCGCAGCACCATCGGCCCGAGCCGCGAGCCGGCCCCCGGCACTGGCGAGGGTCTGGTGGAGCTCTTCGACGTGGGCGGCGGCCTGCTCGGCCTGCGGGGCTTCTAGCTCGCGTTCGGCGCGGATCAGCTTCGCCGGCTGCCCGGGGGCCGGGCCGCTACCATAGCGGGCACGCGGGGAACCGAGGCGCCGTCGGCCCCCAGCCAAGTGACCCGCAGCTTACGATCTCGGGTGAGGAACGGCGGTGACTCTCGCGCGTGAAGCATCAGCCTGGAGCCTCTGGAGGCTTCTCCCCGGGGTCCGGCCCCCGGAGCGGGCGAGCTTTCTCTTCTTTCTTTCGCTGTCCGGGCTGATCGCCTTTTCGCAGACGATCGGCCTCGCGACTTCCGAAGCCCTCTTCCTCGCTCGTTTGGGGGTCTCCCAGCTGCCGCTGGCCTTCGTCCTGGCCTCCGCCGTCGCGGTGGCGGGCTCGCTCGCCTATGCGTTGGTCGTCGGGAAGAGGCGCAACGACCTCCTCTTCGTAGAGCTGCTCCTCCTGGTTGCGGGAACCCTGCTCATCCTCGGTCTCGCGGTGCAGGTCGGGCTGTCCTGGGCGCCCATCGCACTGCTTTGCGTCTTCTACCTGGCCCAGGCCATCTTCCTTAACCACTTCTGGACCTTTGCCGGGGACTACTTCGACCTCCTCGCGACTAAACGCCTGTTCCCCCTGTTTCCGATCGGGGCAAGCCTCGGAGGGTTGATCGGGGGCGCCGCGACGGCTCTGGCAACTCGAGTGGTTTCGCCGGAGGTTCTCGTCTACGTGTGGGGGGCGGCGCTGGTGCTCGCTGCTGGGTTGGTGGGGAGCACCCGCTCGAAGCTGCGGCGTTGGTACCCCGTCGAGCTCGAAGAGCAGGACGAGAGCTCGGTCGAGGGACTTCGCGTGGCCGCACGCTTCCTGCGCCGATCGACACTGGGGCAGACCCTGATTGTGTCGACGGTCGGGATGGTGCTGGTCCTTTTCCTCCTCCAGTACCTCTACTCCGGGGTGTTCGTACGGTCGTTTCCGGAGGAGGGCACGCTTGCGGCCTTCATCGGGGTCTATCTCGCCGTCACCAGCTTGCTCGAGATCGCTTTGGAGCGGTTCGTCACCCCGCGGCTGATACAGAGGCTGGGAGTGGGCTCCGCGAACCTCGTGCATCCGGTGCTGACCCTGCTCGGGTTCGGCCTGCTCGCGGTTGATCCACGCCTGTATGCCGGGGTTTTGGCCCGTGTGAACCGGGAGATGATCGAGGACGCGCTGGCGGCTCCTGTGCGCATGCTCGTGCAGAACGCGCTGCCCCCACGGCTCCGCGGGAAGATCCGGGCGTTTCTCGAGGGCATGGTCGTCCACGCCGGAATGGTGCTGGCGGGGTGCCTTCTCGTTGCGCTGGGACCGGCCGTCGAGACCCGCTGGGTCTGCATGGCCGGTGCGGCAGCCGCCCTCCTTTACCTGGGTGCCAACCTGAGGGTGCGCCGGGCCTATCTCGCCAGCCTGGTCGCGGGCGTCCGGAGCGGGCGGGTCGATCTTCGCGAGCGTTCCGACGAGCTCGGGGCCTTCGAGATCCAACGGCTCGTCGACCTCTGGGGGAGTCTGATTCTGGAGGAGAAGCAGCCGCACCCCTCGCCCGCCACCCGGCAGCTCGCGCGGCTTCTCGCGCGCCGACGCGTGCTGGATCCGCTCATGGGAGCGCTCTCCCACGAGCAGACCGCGGTCCGGCGCGCGGCCGTTGAGGCTCTCTCGGAGTGTCCGGAGGAGGCGCCTGCGGCCCTTGCCGCGAGTCTCCAGGATCCCGATGCCGAGGTCCGACTCGTCGTCGTCCGGGCCTGGCGCAAGCGAGCCGCCGACGGTGGAGAAACCGAGCAGCCCGATCTGCTGCGGGCTCTCCTGACGGACCCCGATCCTCGTGTGCGGGCCGAGGCAGCACGGTGCCTCGGAGATGACGGGGAGTCGGTCATGGTGGGGATGGTGCTTGCCGCCGACCCGGCCACCGCAGAGGCTGCGCTGCGAACGCTGCCGCCCGCTCGGGTCTCCCTCGCGCTGAAGAGGGTGGACGACAACGACCCCCGCATCCGCGCGGCCGCGCTCGAGGCACTGAGCCACATCGATGGCCCCGCGCCGCTGGATCTCTCGCGTCTGCGCAGCGAGTTCGAGCACTCCGACACCGCGGTGCGCTGTGCAGCCGTCGCCGCCCTTGCGACCCGTCCGGAGCCCGAGGCGGAGACTACGCTCGCAAGCGCGCTTGCCGATCCCGCTCGGGAGGTCCGACGCTCGGCAGCGCTACACCTCGCACGTCTCGGGGAGCGCGGTGTGGAGCTGGCCACCTCCGCTCTCGAAACCCAGCCGACCTGGGCGGCGGAAGCGGCGTTCCTGGCAATTGCTCGGAGCGGCAGCTCGAACGCCCATCCCGTCCTCATCTCCCAGCTCCGTCTCCATGCGCGTCAGGCGTGGATCGCTCTCCGAGCCCTGGGAACCCTTCCCGTGAACGGGGACCTCCCGTCGCGGTTCCTCCGTGCGGCCTACGAGGACGCGCTGGTTCAGAACCGCAAGCTCGCCTTCCGGATTCTCGAGCTGCTCGAGGACGCCACCGTCGTACGCACGGTCGAGAAGGTGCTCCTGTTCGAGTCGGGCCGGTTGCGAGGAGAGGCTCTCGAGGTGCTCTCCCACCTCGGGGATCGGGAGGCGGCCAGCCTCCTCGTCATGACGCTGGAGGAGGCGATCCGCGTGGGCACTCCGCACGGGGGCGGCGTCGAGAGTGGAGGCTGGGAGGATCTCCATGAGATCCTCGCCGAGGCGAGGCGGGCGTTGAACCGATGGATCCGAATTGCAGGCGCGGCCTACGATGACCGCGCTGCACGAGTGGAGGCGAACATGGAACGACTTCTTGCCCTCCGGAACGTCTCGCTGTTCAGTGAGATGAGTCTCGATCAGCTCGAGGTGATCAACGGGCTGATGGTCGAGTCGCAGTTCGTATCGGGGGAGGTGATCTTCTGGGAGGGTGACCCCGGAAGGGAGCTCTACCTGATCACGGAAGGGGCCGTCGATATCGTGAAAGATCACGGGACCGACCGTGCGGTTCACCTGGCACGGCTCGATGCGGGGAGCTGCGTCGGGGAGATTGCGGTCCTGGATGAGTCCCCCCGCACCGCGACGGCCGTTGCGGCGGAGGACTGCACCTTACTCGGGCTGGGCGGCGATCGCTTCAAGGAGCTGATCTACGATATGCCGGAACTCGCCTTCGCGATCTTCGGGGTGCTCACCGGTCACCTTCGCCGGTCCGACGAGCGGCTCCAGGAGGCGATCCTCGGAGGCGGCGGCGGAATCTAGATCTAGACCCGAACGTCTGCCCGGGGGGCTAGGCCGGTCGGATCCTCACCAGGACCCTCACCAGAGTCGGAACCGGCGTTCCGACTTCGCGCGATCCTGGACACGTGCCTGCCTTCCTTGAATCCGTCCGCGGAGCTGCTTGCGCTTCGCGACGAGGCGAACCTCGAGCGCTCGGCTGCTCGGGTGCCGACGCTGCCGTTCCCGCTCCCGGAATCGGCAGAAATCGCGGTACCCGCTCAGCTCGTGACGCAGCTCGTTGGCGATCAGCTCGATCATGATAGCGTCGTCCAGGAAACCGAACCCCGGGATGTGATCGGGAATCAGGTCCACGGGATCGAGAAAATACGCAAGCGCCGTCAGCACGCGCGGCCGTACCGAGCCCGGCAAGACCCAGTCCTTGTCCTTGACCATGCTGATGATCGTCTCGAGCATCTCGATCCGTTCCAGCACATACGCGGGGGCTTCCGCCGCTCGCACCTCCCGCGTCTTCGCGAGGGCCGCCTGAAGGATCTCTTCCTCGCTCCGTCCTCGAGCGGCGGCGATTGCCTGTCGCATGACCTGGCGAAAGTGCTTGAGGTCCCGATCCGACAGGGCGAAAGTGACGCGGAGCTCGGCCATCAGCTCTCCTGCGCCTCCTTCTCGTTCTTCTCTCGGAGGACATCGATCAGCTGGTCGGCGCCCTTCGTGCTGACGATCTCCTGGACCTGAGACCGGAAGTTCGAGATGAGGCTGATTCCCTCGATGATCACGTCGATAACATACCAGGAATCATCGCGGGCGCGCATCCGGTAGTCGATCAACACGCCGTCCGCGGCTCCGCCGCGCACGATGGTCTTGACGGTGACGTCCCCGTTCGACTCGGTGCGCGCATCACCCATCTCGATCGTCTCGTTCGAGAACTCCCCCAGGCGACGCCCGTACGTCATCGTGAGGTGTTTCTGGAACTCGACGAGGAACTCGTCCTGCTGCTCCGCGCTGAGCTTCTTCCGGTTCCGAGCCAGCACGAGTTTGGACATGCGCTTGAAGTCGAAGCGCGCCTCCGCCACCTTCTCGACTCGGCGTAGCCTCTCCTCGTGCGAGAGGCCGGGCTCTCGCAACGCGGCGAGGACCTGATCGATGCTCTGCTTCATAACGGTGCGGGCATCCTCAGCAGCCACGGGAGGGGCCCAGACGAGTAGGGCCACGAAGGCGGAGAGCCGGGCGAGTTTACTCATCATCGTCGATCACCTCGTACAGATCGTCGTAGGTCTCTTCGGTCGGAACTTCGCCGTTCGCGACCTGCGCCCGCCGAAACTGTGTATAAGCATTGCGAACCGACACGTAATAGTCGAGCGAGGCACGCCGCAGCTCCCGGATATCATCGAGCAGGAGAGCTCGCGAGTTGATGAGCTCGGGCGGTCTCAGGAACCAGAGCCAGGTGGTCACGCGGAGCGGGGTGTCGACGAGGTACCCGAACCCGTCGCGGACGCTCGACGGTCCGAGCAGGGGCAGCATCAGGTAGGGGCCGGTGGGAACTCCCCACCACCCGAGCGTCTGCCCGAAGTCCTCGTCTCGCTTCTCGAGCCCCCAACCCGTGGCGGGGTCGAAGAACCCGACCAACCCGACCGTCGTGTTGGTCACGAATCGGCCGAGTTCGCGGCCCGTCTGTTTGAGGTCGAGCTGGAACAGGTTGTTCACGAAGCGGATCGGAAAGCGCAGGTTGTCGAAGAACTTCCCGAGGCGTACCGGAACGACCTCGGGAGTCATCCAGGTCCAGCCTGCGGCAAGTGGCTCGAGCAGAACCCGGTCGAGGCCGTCGTTGAACCAGAAGACCCCGCGGTTGACCCTCTGGAACGGATCCGACTCATCCGTCGCGGACTCCGAATCGGGCTCGTCCGTCGCCGGCTCTAGCTGCGCGCTCGGCGCCTCGGTCACCGGCTCGGACGTCGTCGTGGCGCACGCGCAGAGCAGCGAGGCCACGAGCAGCACCGTCACACGGAAAGGGTCCTTGGTCACCGCGACTCACCCCCCCCTCCGATGTTCTGGATCAGCTTTCCGATGATCCGCTCGAGGATGATCGCACTCTGAGTAAAGGTGATTTCGTCGCCGGGCCCGAGGAGCTCATCCGATCCCCCCGGCTCGAGGGCGATGTACTGATCGCCCAGCACGCCGGCGGTTAGAATCGCAGCGGAGCTGTCATCGGGGAGCTGGAGACTCGCGTCGACCTTGAGCGTGACCCGTGCCCGGAAGTCTTCGTCGAGCACGATGGAATCGACCTGCCCCACCTTGACCCCGCCGATCACTACCTGAGAGCGCGGCGCGAGCCCCCCGATCTCGTCGAAGCTCGAGATCAGTTCCATCTCGGCCGGACCGCCGTACGAGACACCCCCCAGGGTGACCGATAGGTAGGCGATCGCCCCGAGACTCACAAAGACGAACAGACCCACGATGAGGTCACGAACAGGCGACGAAGTCATGGCATGACTCCCCACAGTGCGGTGATGAAGTAATCGAAGATCAGCAGCGAGACCGATGCGACAACGACGGTCCCGGTGGTGGCCCGGCTCACACCGGCGGCGGTCGGCTCCGAGGTGTAGCCGCGGTACGTCGAGAGCAGACCGACCAGTACCCCGAAGACGAGCGACTTGATCAGGCTTCCGACCACGTCGTCCTCGAATGAGATCGCCGACTCGAGCCCGGAGAGGTAATTGCCGCCATCGATTCCGAGGAATTGAACCCCGACGAGGTAGCCCCCGAAGATCCCGCAGACGATGAAGAGGGCCGAGAGAAGGGGCATCACCAGGATCAAGGCTAGCGCCTTCGGGGCGGCGACGAAGTCGATGGGATCGATCGACATCATCCGCAGGCCGTCGAGCTGTTCCGTCGCGACCATCGTGCCGATCTCCGCGGCGATCGCCGAGCCTGCACGGCCCGTAACGAGCAACCCGGTCAGCACCGGTCCCAGTTCCCGTACGAGGCTCAATCCTACGACGGCCCCCAGGCTCTCCTCCGCGCCGAAGCGGATGAGCGTGTTGTAGCCCTGCAGGCCGAGGACCATTCCAACCGCGCCACCCGAGACGCAGATGATGACGAGCGAGAGCACCCCTACGTTGAAGATCTCCTCCACCAATCGGCGGAAGCGGAGCGGACGGCGCACGGTGGCCGCCGCCATCTTCCCCCCGAACACGCTAATCTGACCGAGGTTCGTGAGCC